>NZ_CALPCY010000062.1:0-26948 GCF_943193115.1 Otoolea muris | reverse complement strand
TATAGATTTATTAGATTGGACGTTGTAACTGTTAACCAGTAGTCATTTTTGACTACACCATTATTATACTAGGAGAAAGTAACGATGGGACATGAAAATGTATACGCAAAACCTGTAACACTTGGCAATATCTTAAAATTTGCCGTTCCGACCATTGCCATGACGGTGTTTATGTCATTTTATACCATGGTTGACGGTCTGTTTGTATCGAACCTGATCGGCACGGACGCGCTTTCGGCGATCAATCTGACGGCCCCTGTCATCCAGCTCGTCACCGCTGTTTCCACCATGCTGGCCACCGGCGGGAGCGCGGTGATAATGAAGAAGATGGGGGAGCAGAAGAACCAGGAGGCAAAGGAGGATTTTACGTTCCTGATCCTGGTCAATATTGTGGCGGGAGGCGTCATGTGCATACTGGGGTACATGGCTATGGGCCCTGTTTTTGCGGGCATGAACTTGTCGGCGGATGTGGAGAGGTACTGCATCCAGTATCTGAGCCGTTATCTGGTGTTTACGGTTCCCATCCTTCTGATGAATAACTTTACGCTCTACATGATTGCCAGCGGGAAGGCTGCGCTTTCATTTGTCTGCTCCGTGGCGGGCGGCGTCCTCAATATGGCGCTTGACTATGTGTTCATAGCAGAGCTTGGCATGGGGATCCGCGGAGCGGCGGTCGCAACGGGCCTGGGGTATTCGGTGACAGCAGTCGCCGGACTTATTGTCTTTGGCCGCAAAACAATCCTTCTTCATTTTACAAAGCCGGCGCTGCGCTTAAAAGTCCTGGCAGGCGCGGCGGCAAACGGATCCTCGGAAATGGCGACGGCGCTTGTGACCGGGATTATTACCATGATGTTTAACTGGACTATGCTGGCATTTGCCGGGGAGGACGGCGTTGCGGCGGTGACAATCATCATGTATGTGCTGATGTTTACAAGCTCCCTGTACACGGGCTATTCATACGGGGTGGCGCCTATGCTGAGTTTTTACTATGGGGAGGGAAATCATGAGAAGCTGAAAGCGCTGGTTTTGGTCAGCCTGAAAGTGATTGCGTGCATCTCGGCGGCAACGGCGGCGGCTTCGCTGTTATTGACAGAGCCGCTTGTGTCTGTCTTTTCGCGCCCGGATAACCCGGTGTACGGCCTGGCGGTCAGCGGGAACCGGATTTGCACGGCCGCGCTTTTGTTTATCGGCTTTAATATTTTTGCCAGCGGGATGTTTACAGCCCTGTCAAACGGGGCGGTGTCGGCTGTCCTCGCCTTTTCCAGATCATTTGTGTTTATGCTGATCACAATGCTTGTTCTCCCGCGGCTTTTGGGGCTGAACGGCATATGGCTGGCGACGCCGGCGGCGGAAATCATGGCTTTGGGGATGTCTGCGTTCATGTTTGTGAAATACAGGGGGAGGTATGGGTATTAGAACGTTTTTTACTTAACAATACGTTTCATATCCGTTATAATAAAAGGACAAAAAGTTCGCACAGTCTTGCGCAAATGACGGTGAATGCAGCGCCTGTTATTTATGCAATGCTGTACCAGATGATGAATCAGGCTGTCTGAACGGTTCAGGAAAAGGGGGCGTATGGCTTGAAAGGAAAGAAAAGAAAGAGGTTTGTCTGGCTGCTGTCAGCGTTTCTTGCGGCCGCCGCCGTATGCTGCGTGGGAGCATATGTGCTGCGTGGAAGCAGACGGATCGGCGCGGGGCGGGATATTCTGCCGGGCGAGCTTGTATTTTATAATCAGCTCGACGAGCGGTGGAAGGGGGACAGGCTCGGCGCGTCGGGCTATGATATGGAGTCCTCGGGATGTTTGACAACATGTATCGCCATGATCACAGAGCTGCAGGATGTTTCCCGGTCTTTTGATCCTGGGGAGCTGAACGCGTTTTTTTCGGATAAACAGTGCTATGACGCGGAGGGCAATCTTCTGTGGGAAGAGCTTGAGGGGGCGCTTTCGGTTACGGCCATCCGGCGCGGGCCGATGGAGGGCAGGGAGCTGGAGGCGCTTTTGCTGGGAGGAACGTATCCGATCGCGCGGGTCAGGATGCATGGGATTGGGAAATTTCACTATGTGCTGCTTGTGGGGAGCCGCGACGGGGAATTTTTATGTATCGATCCGCTGAACCGGGAGGAGAAGCCGGTTGGGCTCTCCGGGTTTGGGAACCGCATCTACGCGGTTCGGTATCTGGAGGAAGGGAAAGAGCGCGGATCCAGTACATCATTGCGCAAATGATAGTGAATGCAGCGCCCGCCCGGCGCGCAGTGCTGTACCGGGAATTTATAAAACGTATGTATAGAAACATAGAGAGAAAAAAACAGGCCGTCCGCCATATGGGCGGCTTTTTTTATGCGCAGGGGTGCGTAAGGAAATTAGTAGCTTTGCTGCACGACTCCGCGCGCGAGCAGGGGAAGATGGCTCTTCCCTATTCGATTGAAAGGCGGCCTTAAAGACATTTAATAAGGAAATTTACAAGGAAAATCAGATATATATTTTTCCATAAAAATAAGTATAATTGATACATAAAGAGAGCGCCTGATTCAGGGCAGGCAGTGATTACGGTGTGAAAGAGTGAAAAAATTATACAGGGGAGAGAAAATGACAGCATCTGATTTTTCAGGCATTTACAGGGAAATAGCAGAGGTAATCGGCGTCGAAGCGACGCTTTTATTGCATCAGCATTTTAAAGGCCAGCAGATCACGCTGCCACAAAAGCTGTTTACAAGGGATTACATTGTCAGACAGGTTGAGAATACGCAAGAACGCTCGAATCTCAAAATGATCACTTCGGAATTTGGTTATACAGAGCGCCGCTTAAGGCAGATTTTAAAGGAATGCGGCTCCGGGGCGTTAAAGATTACATAATTAAGTACAGAGAGGAAGATTTCGATGATCATCCAGCATAATCTGCCCGGCGCGAATTCGCGCCGGAATCTGGACAAAAATAAAGGAAAAATCAGCAAAAGCCTTGAGAAGCTGTCCTCAGGGTTTCGGATTAACCGGGCCGCGGACGACGCGGCGGGGCTGGCGATATCAGAAGGGCTGCGCCTGACGATCCAGGGAACGGAGCAGGCGGAGCGCAATGTCATGGACGGGATTGGGCTGATCCAGACGGCCGAGGGAGCCATGGAAGAAATCAGCGCCATGCTCCGGAGAGGGTATGAGCTAAGCGCGCAGTCCGCGAACAGCACCTATAATGAGACGAGCCGTTCGGCGATGCAGGAGGAAATCGAAAAGCTCCGGGAGGAGATAGGAAGAATCACGGAAAATACGGAATTTAACGGGATACCGATTCTGAAAAGCGATGTCGGGCAGTCCAGCGGCAGCGCGGTCATCGGCCCGCAGACGGGGCTTCCGGCGTGGGTGACGAGTCCATCTCTGGCCAGCGGGAAGCAGAGTGAAGAGTATGAGACAAAGGAGGGTTATACAATAAAAAATACGGCGGACAATACGGTTGCCTCATCAGGACAAAAGATAGTTAAGCATGCTGCCGCATCAATTGATTTTAGCGCGCTTACGTCAGCAAATAAAAGTGATCTTCTGGAAAAGGGCGGGAGAGGGTTTTATAACACCTGCTTTACCTGCGATAATCATTACAGTATTAAATTTGTCACGGGGACAAAAACTACCGAGAAAAGGGACGGAAACCATTATATCTATGAAATTGGGATTGACAATGTAAATACCGGCGAGGATCTGGTCAAAGCGATTGTCGATGGTGTGAAAGGAAATCCTAACAATCATTACACAAAATTTATAGCGGATGCCACGAACAAAAATAAGCTGTGGATTTATGATGATCGCGCGTCGGAAAATAAGAGTTCCTATATGCCTTCCTATGATGAAAAAACCCAAAAAGTTAGCTGGGACAGTTGGACTAATTCAACCTACCCTAAGGTGATCAATACTACTACGTGCGCTGACGACGGAAAATTCGGTTCAGGCGTCGCCTACGCGCCCGGCTCGATCATCCCGATAAAAGGAGATCTTACATTACAGATCGGCCCGACAGACGAAGAGACGCTGGAAATCATCCTTCCCGGCACGCACGAAAAGCTCTTAGGGATCGACGGCGTATCAGTGCTGACCCAGAAGGCGGCCAACGCCTCCATGGAAAAATTTGAGAAAGCGATCCACTATCTGAACGGCGAGCGCGGCCGGATGGGCTCGTATCAGACCCGCCTGGAGCACACGCACCGCTCCCTGGCCGTGAGCCATGAGAACTTATCCGCTGCCGAAAGCCGCATCCGCGACACGGATATGGCAAAGGAGATCACAGAGCTCACAAAAGATGAAATCATATCCCAGGGCGCCCAGTTCATGCTGTCGCAGGCAAATGTGATCCCACAGCAGGTGCTCAGGCTTCTGGCGTAGCAATCAAATATTTCGGGACAGTTCCTTACAGCCTGCCGTTCATGTAGCCGGAGCCAGGTTCCATATCCATAAGGAACTCGTAGAAAACCGCCGGCGCTTAGCGAGGTCTTTTCGAGCTTAGCGTCCGCTGCGCTTTTCTACGAGCGGGAGCGGGGTTCCGTTGGATATGGAACCTGGCTCTGGCGGCCCTCTCACGCTCGATCATTTCCAACAGACATCCTGTGACAGTTCAGACAACCTCTGAACCGCTGCAGCATCTTCCATTTCTTTTCACAATTTTCAACAAAAATATTGACAACCCCCCATAGAAAATAGTACAATATTCCCATGAAATAAAACAAAAAGGCATTACTTTTTTCGTTTTATTTTTTTAACCAAAAGGAAAAACGTTTTACCTAAGGCTTTTCGCCGAAGTTAAAGGGTTTTCCACACAAAAAAGGAGGAGATTGATATGAGAAGAAAAGTTGTAAGCGTGATGCTTGCTGCCGCGATGTGCGCCAGCATGACAGCCTGCGGCGGCGGTTCCAGCGCTCCGGCTGAGTCCAAGGCCGAGACGCAGGCCCCGGCGGCGGAGGGCGGGGAAGCGCAGGCTCCGGCCGAAGGCGAAGAGGCCAAGGAGGGCGGGAACTCCGGCGCCGCAGTCCGCGTCTGCGTCGTTTACACGGGCAACTTAGGCGACAAGAGCTACAATGACTCCTGCAACATGGGCGCGCAGAAGGCGGTCGAGGATTTCGGCATTGAGCTTAAGAGCCTGGAGGGAACCACGGCTGAGGAGTGGGAGGCAAACCTGGTTGCAGCCTGCGAGGAGGGCTATGATCTGATCATCGGCGCATCTTCAAATATCGCGGACTACATCACAGAGCACGGCCCCAACTACCCGGATACGAAGTTCGCTGTCATTGACACCACCGTGGATCTTCCGAACGTGGAGTCTATCAGCTTTGCGCAGAATCAGGGTTCTTTCCTGGCCGGCGCGGCGGCGGCTTTATTTACTCAGAAGACGGACATCAAGAATGTAAACGAGGAGCACATCATCGGCTGGGTAGGCGGCATGGATATTCCGGTGCTGCATGACTTCTATACCGGCTATGAGCAGGGCGCGAAGTACGTGGATCCGGACATCCAGATCCTTCAGGCATTTGCAGGCACATGGACAGACCCGTTAAAGGGCAAGGAGCTGACTCTTGCACAGTACGAGCAGGGCGCGGATATCGTTATGAACGTAGCGTCCGGCACGGGCGTGGGCATCCTTGAGGCCGCAAAGGAAGCAGACAAGTACGCCATCGGCGTTGACCTTGATCAGGACAACGATCAGCCGGGGCATGTTCTTACTTCCATGGTGAAGAGAGTGGACAATGCGTGCTATCTGGTTATTGAATCCGTAGTAAACGGCACCTTCGAGGGCGGTTCCACGAAGTATCTGTCCCTGACAGAAGGCGGCGTCAGCCTGACAGATTTCTCTGTTATGAAGGAAGCTCTCGGCGATCAGTTCCCGCAGGATATCGTAGATACATGCGAGGAACTCGCGGAAAAGATTAAATCCGGTGAGATCGTGGTGGAAAACTACGAGGGATTCGGACCGCAGGCATAATCGACGGGCGAGTGAAAGCAGAGGCAGGGGGTCTGGGAAACCGATCCCCTGCCTTTTTTCTGAGAGGGTGATCGAATGAATGAATATGTAGTGGAGATGAAAGGGATCGTCAAGCATTTCGGCCAGGTTCAGGCGGTGAAGAAGGGCGAATTTACCCTGAAAAAGGGGGAGATCCATTCTCTGATCGGGGAGAATGGGGCGGGTAAATCGACCATGATGAAGCTCCTGTACGGGATGTATCCGATTGACGAGGGTGAGATTACGGTAAAAGGCGAGGTGATGGGAAGCATTACCCCCAAGACGGCGATTGAGCACGGGGTGGGGATGGTGCATCAGGAGTTCATGCTGGTCAATGAGCTGACCGTCCTGGAGAATATCATTCTCGGTTTTGAGCCGAAAAAGGGGCTGACCATTGATTTTGCCAGAGCGAGAAGCGAGGTTGAGACGTACATAAACCAGTATCACATGGAGGTTCAGCTCGACAAGCGCGTGAGCCAGATTTCGGTCGGCGAGGCGCAGAGGGTGGAGATCATCAAGACCCTGATGCGCGGGGCGGATATCATTATTCTGGATGAGCCGACGGCTGTCCTGACGCCGCAGGAGGCGAAACGGTTATTTGAGATTCTGAACCGTTTGAGACAGGACGGGAAGTCGCTGGTATTTATCTCCCATAAGCTGAATGAGGTTATGGAGATCTCGGACCGCATTTCCGTGATGCGCCAGGGAACCTATATGGGAACCGTATTAAAGGATGAGACATCCCCCCTGGATCTGACGAAGCGGATGATCGGGCGCGAGGTATTCTTAAATATTGAAAAGGATTACTCGCAGGCAGGAGAGACGATCCTGGAGGTAAAGGATGTGTGGATCCCGAGCCAGAAGGAGACGTCGAAGATCCGCGGCATGTCCCTTTCGGTCCGCGAGGGGGAGATCGTGGGCATCGCGGGCATCGACGGCAACGGCCAGAGCGAGCTGGTGGAAGCGATCACGGGCCTTCGCCGTGTGGAAAAGGGCTCTGTCATTTTAAATGGGAAGGATATCACGAATCTGAACCCCAAAAAGGCGCGTGAGAGCGGGCTTGCCCATATCCCGGAGGACCGGAATACGAGAGGCTTAAACCGCGCGATGACCATTGAGGAAAATCTGGTTGCCGTGCGCCTGGATCAGCCGCCGTTTACAAAGGGGATGCTTATAAACAAGCCGGGCCAGGATGCATATGCCGCCGAGATGGTGGAGCAGTTTGACATCCGCCCCACAGATTATAACCTGCCGACCTCCTCTTTATCCGGCGGAAATGCCCAGAAGGTTGTGGTGGCCCGCGAGGTATCCATGAACCGTAAGCTCCTGGTGGCCTCCCAGCCGACCAGAGGCGTTGATATCGGCGCGATTGAGCTGATACGAAACACCCTGGAAAAGGCCAAAAAGCAGGGGGCGGGCGTCCTGCTTGTCTCAGCGGAGCTGGAGGAGATCATTTCCTTATCGGATCGGATCATTGTCATCCACGAGGGCAAGATCACCGGAGAGATGATGGCCAGCGAGGCAAATGAGAATAATCTCGGACTCCTGATGATGGGAGGAGAAGAGGGAAAGGAAGGTGAAAAAGCGGTATGAATCAAACGTTAAGCAGTCTCCGCAAGATTCTTTTGACCATGTTTCTGGCTCTGGCCATCGGCGCTCTGTTCATCATCGGCATCGGGGAGAACCCGATCGACGCGTACGGCGCGCTTTTAAAGGGCGCCTTCAGCGGCAAGCTCCGGCTGGGCACGACGCTGGCCGGCTTTACGCCTCTTCTCCTGACCTCCATCGCATTTGCGGTCGCGGCCAAGGCGGGCGCGTTCAATGTCGGCGTAGAGGGCGAGGTGTTCCTCGGCGGCATTACGGCGGCCTATATCGGCGTAAACTGGACCTTTCTTCCAAAGCCCTTCCTCTATCTGGCCTGTTTCCTGGGCGCGATGGCGGTTGCCGCCGCCTGGGCCTACATTCCGGCTGCTTTAAAGGCGTATTATGGGGTAAATGAGGTCTGCACCACGATTCTGATGAATACGGTCGCCCTGTATATCACCTCCTACCTGGTAAGCGGGCCTATGAGCGCGGGAACGGCGAACGCTCAGTCCCTGCCCGTGACAGTGACGCTTCACCAGTTCATGAAGCCCAGCAGCGCCAATGTGGGCATCCTCATTGCCATCGCGGTGGTGCTGATTGTGATTTACATGCTGAACAAGACGAGCTGGGGCTACAAGATCCGCACAGTGGGGCTGAACCCGAGCCATGCGGACTATGTGGGAATCAGCTCCCGCAGGGTGTTTATCAGCGCCATGATGCTGTCCGGCATGCTGGGCGGGATCGCGGGCTGCATCGAGGTTCTGGGCGTGCACGGCTATTTCCTCAACAACTTTGCCACCGGCCTTGGAAGCAACGGCATGCTGGCGTCCCTGATCGTGAAAAACAACATGATCTTCACCCCGTTTATGGCCTTCTTCCTGGCCGTCTTAAAGGCGGGCGCGATGGGCATGCAGCAGACCACAGGCGTTCCCAAGGCGCTTGTGGATACCATCACCGCGGTGTTCATTATCATTGCCACCATGGAGACGGCGTTCCAGTTTAAACAGAAAAGAAAGCTTAAGAAGGAGGAGAAGGCATGAACGCGATTATAGAAAATTTTGACAAGATCTTTAATGTGTCACTGATTTATGCAACCTTCCGTTCCGCCACTCCGATCATCTTCGCAGCGCTCTGCGCGGCGATCACGCAGCAGGCGAATATTTTAAATATCGGCACAGAGGGTATTATGCTGGTCGGCGCATTCACCGCAGTAAGCGTCAGCTATGCGTCCGGAAGCTGGGTTTTAGGCGTCCTGGCGGCGATGGTGGCCGGCTCCCTGATCGCAATGATTATGGCCCTGGGCCATATCCGCTATAATTCGGAGATCTGCGCCATCGGCATGGGTGTAAATATGTTTGCGATCGCCATCACGAAGTTCCTGCTCAGCACGATCTTCCACACCAACGGCGCGTTTTCCAACCCGGATATCAAGCCCATCCCAAGGCTTCATATGCCCTTCCTTGAGAATGTGCCGGTTCTGGGCACACTTCTCAATGACTGGAGCATCACGGAGTGGTTCGCTATTGTACTGATCATCCTTTTGCAGTTTTTCTTTTATAAGACGGTATGGGGCCTGCGCCTGCGCGCGGTGGGCCAGTTCCCGGAGGCGGCCAAGACGGCCGGTATTAGGGTAAATGCAGTTAAATATCAGGCTATGCTGATCTCCGGCCTGATCGGCGGACTCGCGGGGGCGCACTTATCCCTGGGATACAGCACGCAGTTTATTGAAAATATGACGAACAACAGGGGCTTCATGGGCGTGGCGGCTATGTACTTCGGCGGCGCGAATCCGGTGCTCACAGCGCTGGGGTGCCTGCTGTTCGGATTTGCTGATTCGATCGGGGCGAGGCTGCAGGCGTATGGGATTCCGTCGCAGTTTGTGCTGATGATGCCGTATATTGTGACGGTTGCGGTGCTGGCGGTTTCGATGATCGCTAAGATGTCGGCGGATCGGAAGAGGCAGTCTTCGCTGAATGTAGGGGCCGGGAATTAGACGGAGGATGCTTCTGTGAGGGTCGGCGGGGGGATTCGTGAGGGGGCCGCCCGAAAGCGGCTTCCTATCCAACGGAACCGCGCTTCCGCTCAGAGAAAAGCGCAGCGGTACTAAGCTCGAAAAGACCTCGCTAAGTACCGGCGGTTTTCTATGGGTTCCTTATGGATAGGAAGCCGCTCCCGGGCTACGTTTCCGCGGGCCGGGGATGTGCCGGGCCGGGCTGGCTGGCGGCCCCCTCACGAATCCCCCAAAAAGCATTCTCTACGGAGGTATAACCTGCTTACAGATTACGGTTCTACAGGCATCTGCCTGTCGTTAAATATGAGATTCAAATAATGAAGCAAAAGCAATAAACATAGAAAAGAGGAAAAATCATATGGAAAAGAAAAAAATCATCCTGGACTGTGATCCCGGACACGATGACGCGGTGGCGATTATGCTGGCTGCGAAGAGCGAGAAACTTGACCTGCTCGGCATTACGGTTGTAGCGGGAAATCAGACGCTTGAGAAGACGCAGGTGAATGCGCGCAATGTCTGCCAGTGCCTTGGCCTGGATGTTCCGGTTTACGCGGGATGCGGGCAGCCGATGGTGCGCGAGAAGATGGTGGCGGCGGATATCCACGGCGAGACAGGGCTGGACGGGCCGGTGTTTGAGCCGCTTACGAAGCCGCTGGAGGAAAAGCACGCCGTGCAGTTTATTATCGATACGCTGATGGGGTCGGATGGGGATATTACGATGGTTACTACCGGGCCTATGACGAATCTGGCGATGGCGATGCGGATGGAGCCGCGGATTGTGGAGAAGATAGAACAGATTGTTCTGATGGGCGGCGCTTATACAAACGGTAATGTGACGCCGGCGGCGGAGTTTAATATTATTGCGGACGCGGATGCGGCGTATGTGTGCTTTACGAGCGGCCGGCCGATTACGATGGTGGGGCTGGACGTGACGCGCAAGGCTCTGTGCTATCCGGCGGTTGTGGATCGGATGGAGAAGGTGGGCAATAAGGCTTCCAAGCTGTTCGTGGATCTGATGCGGCATTTCTGTAAGAGCCAGAAGGAGGTATTCGGCTGGGAGGGCGGCCCGCTTCATGATCCCATCACGATTGCGTATCTGCTCGATCCCTCGGTTCTGACCGTGAAGCCCATGCATGCGGAGATTGATATCCGGAGCACACAGTCGTACGGAAGGACGAACTGCGATTATTTTGGGTATCAGAAGCTTGAGCCGACGGCGGATGTGGCGGTTGATATTGATGTGGAGAAATTCTGGGATATCATTGAGGACGGGCTGCGTAAATATTGATATACGCGCTTTAGGCGCGGCATAAAAGGGAGGCGGAGGTCTTGAGAGAGCTGGGCGAGGTTCTCAGGGAGAACCGGGAAGTGTATATTGAGGCGTTAAAGCGCCTGCTTGCCATTGACACCCATGATATCGGCCACGGCATTCAGGGCGGGCTTGAACGGGAGGGGCAGGAGTATATGGCAGAGCTCCTGTCTTCCATGGGGGCGGAGGTAGTCCGGGATCCCATGCGGGAGGAGACGATCCGGGAATGCTTTGAGCGGTATGAGGAGGGCAATCTGGGGCATAATCAGGAAAACCGCTTTAATGTTTATGGGACGTTTAAGGGAACGGCGGGAGGCAGAAGCCTGTTATTTAACGGGCATATTGATGTGATGCCGGCCGATGAGGCGGAGGGCTGGACTTCGCCCCCGTTCCGGCCTGAAATCCGGGACGGGCGGCTGTACGGCCGCGGCGCGGCGGATATGAAGGCCGGGCTGATGGCTTCGGCGATGGCGGTGCGTCTTTTGAAGGATGCGGGCTGCGACCTGCCGGGGGATGTGATCATTACCTCTGTCTGCGACGAGGAGGGCGGCGGGAACGGCTCCATGCAGGCTGTGATGAGCGGCCTTACGGCGGACGGGGCCGTGAACTGCGAGCCCACGGACGGCAAGCTGATTCTGGCGCATATGGGATGGGTCTTTTTTAAGGTGGATTTTGAGGGAAAGGCATGCCATTCCGGCGAGAAGAAGAACGGCGTCAGCGCGATTGAAAAGGCGATCAAGGTGATTGGGGCGCTGAACGAGATGGAGCATACGTGGCTTCTGACGTATAAGCACGCGCTTTTGCCGGCCCCCAGCTTAAATATCGGCGTGATTTCAGGCGGCGAGGCCGGATCGACCGTGGCAGGGGAGTGCAGCTTTTCCACCTGTGTGCATTATCTGCCCGGCCTGATGGATCAGGGGCAGGTCGTGCGGGAATTTACAGAGACTGTGGAGCGCGCTGCTAAGTCGGATGCGTGGCTGGAGAGCCATCCGCCGGTCATTTCCATCTACCAGACCGGAAAGGGTTTTGAGATGGAGGAGGCGCATCCGCTGGTGGATGCGATGAAGCGCGTGTATGAGGAGACCAAGGGAACCCATATCCGGGTGTGCGGTTCGCCCTTTGGCTGCGATTCCAGGCTCTGGCGCAATATCGCCGGGATCCCGGTCATCCAGTTCGGCCCCGGACGCGGCTCGGAGTGCCACGCGGTGGACGAGTGGGTCAGTGTAGAGAGCTATCTGGAAGCGATCCTGATTTATGCAAAGCTGATTCTGGAATGGGGTAAATAAAATACACAATTGTTTATAGAACAGAAAGGAGTTCAAAATGAGTAAAAAAGTATTATTGGCGGGCGAATCCTGGATGAGCTATACCACGCATGTGAAGGGGTTTGATTCCTTTTATACATCGACCTATGAGACAGGGGAGAAATGGCTGAAGGAGGCGCTCACAGCGGGCGGCTATGAGGTGGTGTTTCTGCCGAACCACCTGGCAAACGAGGAATTTCCGTTTACCATGGAGGAGTTAAAGCAGTATGATCTGGTGATTTTGTCGGATATAGGCGCAAACACGCTGCTCCTGCCGGGCGCGACGTTTACAAGGAGCGAGAAACGCCCGAACCGCTGCAACTTGATCCGCGACTATGTGCTGGACGGCGGCGCGCTGCTGATGGTGGGCGGATATCTGACCTTCTCCGGCGTGGACGCGAAGGGAAAATGGCACGATACAGCGGTGCAGGAGGTTCTTCCTGTGGAGGTTCTGACCGTGGATGACCGGATGGAGCACTGTGAAGGCGTTAAGCCTGTCACCGTGTCGGAGCATGAGGCGCTTTCCGGGATTCCCGCCGAATGGCCGGACGTGCTGGGTTATAATAAGGTGCTTGCAAAGCCTGAGGCTTCGGTGCCGGTTACGGTGGAGGGCGATCCGTTTATCGCCTTTGCGGAGTACGGCAAGGGCAGAAGCGGAGTTGTCACGACCGACTGCGCGCCGCACTGGGCCCCGCCGGAATTCTGCGAGTGGGAGTATTATAACAGGCTGTGGCAGAATATCGCCGCATGGCTGATCGGGGAGTAACCGTTCAGAGGCTGTCTGAATTGTTACGATCAGGAAACAGGGATCTGTTTTTTTAAAACCGGCAGAGTCAGACAGGGGGATGAGGAATGAAGGATGCCGTTGATTTTTTAAAGGAGCTTCTGGCGGTTCCGAGTGTAAACGGCCTGGACGACGAGGGGCGTGCCGCAGAGTTTCTGTGCGGATTTTTTCGCGGGGCGGGCCTTGAGGCCAGGGTGCAGAGGATTGATGAGACTCACGCCAATGTGCTGGCGGTCCTTGAGGGAGAGGATAAGGCGGGTGATTTCGTCTGGAACGGCCACCTGGACACGGTGCCGTACGGGAAAACGGAGGAATGGGCCAGCGATCCGGCGATTCCCTGCGAGAGGGACGGTTTCCTCTATGCAAGGGGGGCCAGCGACATGAAGGGCGGCCTTGCGGCTATGGCCTACGCCCTGTGCGCGTATAAGCGCTCCGGGAAACGGGTTCCGGTTACGATCCGTTTTATCGGTACCTGCGATGAGGAAAAAGGCGGCCTGGGCGCGGAGGCGGTTTTAAAGGAACAGCTTTTGGGAAGGCCCCGCGGGCTCCTGATAGGGGAGCCTACGGGGGGCCTTGCCGGCGTGGCCCAGAAGGGCTGCCTGTGGCTGGAGATCCGGGCAAAAGGCCGCACGAGCCACGGCGCGTATCCCAAAGAGGGGTGCAATGCCGTTGAACAGGGCGCGGCGCTGGCCGGCCGGATCGGGGATTATGTCAGGGGGTACGCGCATCCAGTCCTGGGGGCGTCCACGGCGCAGATTACCCGGATTTCCGGGGGGATTGCGCCGAACATGACGCCGGACGCCTGTACGATTCTGATGGACATCCGCATGGTTCCGGGGCTGACGGCCGATATGGTCCTTTTAAAGGCCGGGGAGCTTTTGGAGGAGCAAAACAGGCTGAGAAAGCAGGCGGCTGATGGAAGCTGCGGTCCGGCGGCGGAGTTTAAGGCGGAGTTTTCGGTTTTGAACAGCAGGAGGGCGGTGGAGATCGCCCCGGATCACAGGATGGCGGTATGCCTTTTGGAAAGCCTGGCGGCCCGGGGGATGGATACAGGGCTTACTGGGATCAGTTATTTTACGGATGCCTCTGTTCTGGCCCGGGACGATTTGGAGCTTCCGGTCCTGCTTTTTGGGCCCGGCGAGCCGGATATGGCCCATAAGCCGAACGAGCGTTTAAGCCTGGACAGATACCGGCAGTCGATCCGGATCTATATGGATTTGATTGAAAATGGCTTTGGCAGCGCCGGAGGGGCCTCATGAGGGCGACGATTAAGGATATCGCGGTTGCCACGGGTTTTTCTGTGACAACGATCTCCCTGGTTCTTAACGGAAAAGCCCATAAGATTTCGGATAAAACCAAAAAAAGGATTCTCGACGCGGCGGAGCAGATGCATTACCGCCCGAACCAGCTCGCGGTCAGTCTGGTAAAAAAGAGGAGCAAGACCATCGGACTGATTGTCCCGGACATTGCCAATGTCTATTTTGCCAATATGGCCAGAGGGATTGACGAGGCGTGCCGGGAGCACGGCTTTACGGTAATTCTCTGCAATACGAATGAGAGCCACGAGCGGGATGTGGAATATATCAATATGCTGGCCGATAAGGGAGCGGACGGGATTCTCTACATCATGGCAAAGGACAGCACGCAGGAGATGGGGCTTGCGGCGGTAGAGCTCATGGAGGAGCTTAAGATGCCGTATGTCATCCTGGATCGGCTGATGGAGGCAAAGTGTCCGGGGATCGCGACGGACCATGAGACAGGGGGATATCTTGCGGCCAGCCATCTGATACGGCTGGGACACAGGGAGCTTGCCTGTGTCACCGGCCCGATCGGGACGCTGGCCGACTCCCAGCGCAGGCTCAGGGGGTTTCTGTGCGCGCTGAGGGAGTGGGAGATCCCTGTCCGCATGGAGCTGATCTGCGAGGGAAGCTTCACGCCCGAGGGCGGGGCCGCGGCGGTGGATCAGTTGATGAAATATGAATTTACGGCGATTTTTGCCTGTAATGACGCATCGGCCTACGGTGTGTGCAGAAGGCTTAAGGAATATGGAAAACGGGTTCCGGAGGATGTATCGGTCGTCGGCTACGACGATGTGCTGTATGCCGAGATGCTGGAGGTTCCGCTGACCACGGTGCGCCAGAAGGTACATGCAATGGGGATGGAAGCGGTGCGCCGTCTGATGGCTCTGATCCGGCGGGAGAGCGCGATGGAACGTTCCATCATATTTGAACCGGAACTGATTGTGCGAAACAGTACGGCCAGAGTATACGGAGAGGCTTTTTCACGGGCCGGGAAAGGCGAAGCACAGCCGGGGGATCGTATACCGTCAAGGAGGGGAGAGCATTGAATATATTGAATTTCGGCTCGCTGAATATTGATTACACGTACCAGGTGGATCACTTTGTGAGGGCGGGGGAGACGAGCTCCTCAAAGTCCCTCTCCGTATTCAGCGGGGGAAAGGGACTGAACCAGTCAATCGCATTGAGCCGCGCGGGCGCCAATGTCTGGCATGCCGGGGCGGTGGGAAAGGAGGACGGGGCGTTCCTCATAGAGGAGCTCTCGGAGGCAGGCGTGCATACCGAATTTATTTCCCGGACAGAGGGAAAAACAGGCCACGCCATTATCCAGAAGGATCCGTCCGGCCAAAACTGCATTCTTCTCTACGGGGGCGCGAATCAGGAGATTGGAAAAGAGTTTGTGGACCGGGTGATGGAGCGCTTTGAGGAGGGCGATTTCCTGATTCTCCAGAATGAGATCAGCGAGATTGCCTATATCATGGAAAAGGCCCGTCAAAAGGGCATGCGGATCGTCCTCAACCCGTCGCCCATGGATGAGAAGATCGCCTCGTATCCCCTTTCGTATGTGGACTATTTTCTGCTAAACGAGATTGAGGCATTGGATCTGTGCGGGGATCGCGCAGGGGAGAACGGGACGGCCGGCGAACAAGGCGCGGGTGGAAATGAAGCTTTCGGTGAGGAAGGCGGGGCCGCAGCGACGGCGGCCGGCGACGGCGGCGTCGATGCTGAGAGGCTGATGGAGAGGCTGACAGAGCGGTTTCCGAACGCAAAAATTGTGCTGACGCTTGGATCCGGCGGCTCGGTTTACTGGGATGCGGACGGGATGATCCGCCAGGGGATTTATAAGGTTCCGGTTGTGGATACCACGGCGGCAGGCGATACGTTTACCGGATATTTCATCGGCGGGCTGCAGCGGGGCGAGACGCCACGAAAAGCCCTGGAGCATGCCGCCAAAGCGGCCGCTATCGCAGTATCCCGCGCAGGGGCCGCGCCGTCCGTGCCGACGCGGGAGGAAGTGGAGGCATTTGCCGGGGAGAAGTAACGCAGACTCTTTTTGGTTGTTTAGCGATTTAGACAGAGGATATTCCTGCCTGTGTCAGATAAATGTATTACAAAGCTTTTGGCGGGATAAGGCCGGTTCCAGGCTTGATGATAACGCAGCCGGCGGCGGCCTTCCCGCGATAAGTGTGTTTTGTTTGAATTGGAGATTAATTCAATAAAATGCATACAGAATTGCGGAGAGAAAAAATATTATTCTGAATATTAAAAAAAACTTGACAAACAGGAAAAGTGTGGTAAAATAAAGGAGTAACAACGAGAGAGAGCAACAGACAAGAGACAAGCTCAGCAATCTCGTGTGACGCAGAAGTGGCGGAATTGGCAGACGCGCACGGTTCAGGTCCGTGTGAGAGCAATCTCATGAGGGTTCAAGTCCCTTCTTCTGCACGAACAAAAAGCCCTGATACCCGGTTGGTATCAGGGCTTTTTGGGTAAAATGGTAACGTATTATACTATTTTAACAGCGGCACGGCTCAGAAAAGGTTTCGCATTTCTGCAGGGGTTTGTTATAAGAGGCAAAGGAGGAACATCATGCTGGAACTGAGGGATATCTCTTTTGAGGTTCAGGAGGAGAAAAGCCAGAAGGAGATCATTCATCATCTTGATTTAAAGATAGGGGACGGGGAGTTTGTGGTAATCACAGGGCCGAACGGGGGCGGGAAATCGACGCTTGCGCGGCTGATCGCCGGGATCGAGAAGCCGACGGCCGGGGCGATCCTGTTCGACGGGAAAGATATCACGGAAAAGAGCATTACGGAGCGGGCAAATCTGGGGATCAGTTTTGCCTTTCAGCAGCCGGTCCGGTTTAAGGGCGTGCAGGTCCTGGATCTGATCCGGCTGGCGGTGAAGGAGCAGGTATCGGCCGCGGAGGCGTGCAAGTACCTGTCCGAGGTGGGGCTGTGCGCAAAGGATTATATTAACCGCGAGGTGAATGCGAGCCTTTCCGGCGGGGAGTTAAAGCGGATCGAGATTGCGACCGTGCTGGCCCGCGCGTCGCGCCTGTCCGTGTTTGACGAGCCGGAGGCCGGTATTGATCTGTGGAGCTTTCAGAATTTAATCCAGGTATTTGAGCGCATCAGGGAGAATACGAAGGGCTCGATTATGATTATTTCCCATCAGGAGCGGATTCTGAATATTGCGGATCGCATCGTGGTGATTGCAGACGGGAGGGTGACCCGTCAGGGAGCCGGGAACGAGGTGCTTCCGGAGATTCTGGGGACGGCGTCGGCTGTGGGAGGCTGTGAATATTTCCGCTGAGAGCATCAGATTTATCATATCGTGGTTTTGAATGTACGGAGAGTACATCTGACTGGACAGGAGGCATAGAGGAGAAATGGATGAGATTCAGAGAACCCTGTTAGAGGAGGTGGCGGATCTGCACGGCGTGCCGGCAGGCGCTTACAATATACGGGCAAACGGCCAGATGGCGGGGCGGCAGAATACGGCCAATATTGAGATTGTGACCAAGGGAGATCAGTCAGGGATTGAGATTCGGATTAAGGAGGGGACGAAGCATGAGAGCGTCCATATCCCTGTGGTGCTCAGCCAGAGCGGCCTGAAGGAGATGGTCTACAATGATTTTTACATCGGGGCCGGGGCGGATGTGACGATTGTGGCCGGATGCGGGATCCACAACAGCGGGGACGCGGCCTCGGAGCACGACGGGATCCACCGCTTTTTTGTGGGAAAGAATGCGCGGGTGCGGTATGTGGAAAAGCATTACGGGGCCGGGGACGGCCGCGGGGCGCGTATTTTAAATCCCACGACGGAGGTGACGATGGAGGAGGGCAGTTATCTGGAAATGGAGTCGGTGCAGATTAAGGGCGTGGATTCCACGGTGCGCAGCACGGTTGCAAACCTGGCCGCAGGCGCGTCGATCGTGATAAAGGAACGCCTTCTGACACACGGGAGCCAGCGCGCGGACAGCACGATCAAGGTGAATTTAAACGGGGCGGACGCGAGCGCCAATGTGCTGTCGCGCTCGGTTGCGAGAGAGGAGTCCTCTCAGAAGTTTATTTCTATCATAAACGGAAACAGCCGCTGCGCGGGCCACACGGAGTGCGACGCGATTATCATGGATCAGGCAAAGATCCAGGCCGTCCCGGAGCTGACGGCCAATGATCCGGATGCGGCTCTGATTCATGAGGCGGCGATCGGAAAAATCGCAGGGGAACAGCTCATAAAGCTGATGACCTTAGGGCTTACAGAGGAAGAGGCAGAGGCGCAGATTATTAATGGTTTTTTGAAATAAATGGTTTCACATGACAGCTTCTTTTTCTTTTGCGCGCGTTTTTTGCGTCTGTTCAGGAACTGTCCCGAAATACATTGCGCAGGGCGCGCAGGATGTTTCTTCGGGACAGTTCCTCATCTTATCCGTCATGTTTTAACAGCTTCATGCATAAATTCAGGTATAATTTATAGAAAGAACAGGGGGATGCATATGGTTGGCCAAAAGACGGAAAACCTTCTGAATCTGTCGCTGGACGCGACGGAGGCGGAGCGGAGCAAATCGCCTGCGCTTGGCGAGGGGTATGACAGGGAGGACAGGCGCTGGGAGCTGATCGTCAAATATAACGGGGATCTGGAAGAGATAGAGGCCGCAATGCCGGAGATCAGGGCGTTTCCGCTGCTCGGCGGCTATGCGGTTCTAAGCGTTCCGGAGCCGTTTATCGAGTCTTTAGCCGCTTTTTCGCAGATTGAATACATCGAAAAGCCGAAAAGGCTCTTTTTTTCTGTCAATAAAGCAAAGAGCGATTCCTGTATCACTCAGGTTCAGTCAGGCGGAGGCGGGCTGTATTTAAGCGGGCGCGGGGTTATTACGGCTGTCATTGATTCCGGTATTGACTATTATCACGGAGATTTCCGGGACAGGGAGGGGAACAGCCGGATTCTGGAGCTGTGGGATCAAGATCGCGCGGCGGTGTACAGCCGGGAGCAGATTAATGAGGCGCTGAGAGCGGGAAGCCGGGAGGCGGCATTTCAGCTTGTCCCGTCGCGGGATGTGAGCGGCCACGGGACCGCCGTGGCCGGGATTGCGGCGGGAAACGGCCTGGAGGGAAACGGAACTTACCGGGGCGCGGCCTATGAGAGTGATCTGATCATTGTAAAGCTCGGCGCGCCGAAGCCGGATTCATTTCCCAGGACTACGGAGCTGATGAGGGCCCTTGATTTTGTTGTGAGGCGCGCGGTTTACTATCAGAAGCCGGTTGCGGTGAACTTAAGCTTTGGCAATACGTACGGCTCCCACGACGGTACGAGCCTTCTTGAGACGTATCTGGATGCGGCGGCGGAAATGGGGCGCACGGTCATCGTAGCCGGGAGCGGCAATGAGGGGAGCAGCCGCGGCCACACCTCCGGCATACTTAAAAACGGGGAGAGCCGGATCATTGAATTATCCGTGGATGAATATGAGAGAGGGTTCGGCGTCCAGCTCTGGAAGCTTTATATTGATGATTTTTTTGTGGAGCTTATAAGCCCCTCCGGGCGTTCCTCGGGTCCTGTCTCGCCTGTCCTGGGCTCGCAGCGCCTTGCATTTCCGGGAACCACGGCGCTGCTTTACTACGGCGAGCCCAGCCCCTACAGCACGGCCCAGGAGATCTATTTTGACTTTATCCCTTCGGATACGTATGTGGAGAGCGGGATATGGAAGTTCCGCCTGATCCCCCAGCGGATCGTGGACGGGAGTTTTGATTTGTGGCTTCCGTCAGAGTCTGCGCTGAACCGCTCGACGCGGTTTTTGTTCCCGACGCCGGATACGACGCTTACGATTCCTTCGACCTCGTCCAGTGTGATGACAGTCGGGGCGTACGATGACGCCACGCAGTCGTACGCCGATTTTTCCGGGAGGGGATTTACGCGGCTGGGTCATATGGTGAAGCCGGATCTCGTGGCCCCGGGGGTGAATATCGTGACGTCAAGGGCCGGAGGAGGCTATGCGGCGGTGACGGGGACTTCCTTTGCGGCGCCGTTTGTGACGGGGAGCGCGGGGCTTTTGATGGAGTGGGGGATCGTGGACGGGAATGATCCGTATCTGTATGGGGAGAAGGTGAAAGCATATCTGAGGAGAGGGGCAAGACAGATGCCGGGATTTGAGGTGTTCCCGAATCCGCAGGTGGGGTATGGGGCGCTTTGTGTGAAGGACAGTCTGCCAGTATAAACAAATAGTTGATTTAACATATATGAAAGAACAACGATATCATTTTTTAAGATACAAAAGTTGTAGAAATGCTTATAGTTTGGTACAATAATAATAATATTTGTGCCAAAGGAGTTCCTATGAGAAAACGGGTCAGAGAAATCGAGTTTGATGTAGATGCGTATACCGCGAGATTAATAGGGCGGGAAAATGTGTCAAAATTAGAGGGAGCAGTGCTTGAGATCGTAAAAAATGCTTATGATGCTGATGCAAACGTATGTTGCCTATATTATTCTAATGCAGAAGAATGTGTCTATATTATGGACAATGGTTGCGGAATGAAGGAGGAAGTACTGCGTACCCATTGGATGACAATTGGCAACTCTTCAAAAAAAGGTTCTTATGTTACAAAGAATGGAAGGATACAAACAGGAGCAAAAGGAATTGGCCGGTTTGCCTTGGATCGTATGTCCGATGAATGTGATATGCTTACGATTTCAGAAGAAGGAGGTCTGGAGTGGATTGTAGATTGGCGGGACTTTGATGGAAGTAAAAGGATATCAGAGGTAAAAGCAAAAGTTTATGATACAGATGTGTCTCTGCTGGAGCATGTTGAAATTAGAAGCTGGAGAAACCGGGCGGTAGCGTCAGAGATAGAGAAATATAATTTTTCAGGAACCGGGACGGCATTTCGATTGGATCATCTTCACGATGTCTGGGATGAAAGGACAATGAAACGTCTTAGAAATCATTTGGAGAATCTGTTGCCTCCAGATGTAATACAGAATTTTTGTATTTGGTTTTTTGATGATGTGACCAGTGTGGAAGAGGCATTGATAACCAGCGCAAATGTGGAATCTTATGATTATCGGGTTGATTTTCAGGTTACTGGTAACCTGGTGGATATTCAGATTATAAGGAATGAATTTGATTTTCGTGGGGAAGAGCAGGAGGTATATACAGAGGCGGGATTTGATGAGCAGGAGCAGGCGTATCTGCAAGGAGAAAAGAAAAAAGAGTCTTTTAACATGGAAGAAATAGGGGAGAAAGAGAATTTTATCGGAGATTTTGAAGGCATACTGTATTTTTATAAGATAGATGCCGATAAAAAAAATCGCGAACGGTTTTATTATAAGGATATCACGGGGCGCGCAAAACTAGCTAAAAAGTTTGGCGGAATTAAGCTATATCGTGATCAATTCCGTGTGCGCCCATACGGCGAGTATGGGGATAATGATTTTGATTGGTTGGAGCTTTCGACCAGGCGGAACCGTTCTCCGGCAGGTCTTGGAAATGAGAATGGAAATTGGCGTGTTAGTTCGGAACAGATGTTAGGGACAGTGTCAATATCAAGAGAGAATACAAACCTAGAGGATGCAGCTAACCGGAACGGCATTCAGGAGGGGAAGGGGTTCTCGCAGCTTAAGCGAATTTTGTTATTTGTGATTTCGGAGTTTGAACGGGATCGGCAGTTTGTGGGGCGTAAACTGGCAAGATATGCGGATAAAAAGGATCAATTGGCGGCTGATTTGGAAAGAATGCGTCAACTTGCAGAAGAAAGGAAAAGATGGGAGGAGGAGGAATCTGTCAGGAAGCGACAGGAAAAACCAAAGGAGGCGAAGGAACAGCCTTTAAAACCGAATTTGCCTCCCTCTGCAAATCCAGAAGATGTTGTGAAACTGGTGACGAACATGGAGCAGAAGCAGGAGGAAGAACTGGAAGAACTGCGGAATGAGAATAAAATGCTCCAGACGTTAGCTACGACAGGGATTATTACCAATATGTTTATGCATGAAATTCGAACATCTACCAATAACATTGGCCTTGAGTTAAATGCAGCTTATGAAGCTATAGAATATGATAATGATGTGGCATATGCCCTGCAAAATATCCTGCGCGCAATCAGAGTGAAGAAAAATTTCGCATCATGGTTTGGCATCACTATTGAATCCATTAAAAAAGACAAACGGAAGAGAAAAAAACATAATATTCGAATCATGCTGGAACAATATATGAATACGTGGAATGATATTTTGGATAAAAGTGGAACAGATTTAATTTATGAATGCGATTCGGATATTGAACTTTGGTGTTTTGAGTTTGATATTGAGAATATTATAAGTAATTTGATTGCTAACAGTCTGGCATCTTTTGATCAGGAAATGGATAGAAGATTGGAGAAACGTGAGATTAATTTGAATATATACAGATTTGAAAACGGATTGTCCATGGATTATAGGGATAGTGGATGGGGACTGATTCCCAAATATAAAAAGCGGCCGGAGTTGATCTTAGAACCGTTTGAAAGCGGGCATCATTTTGATGGCGAGGATGAAGACGATGGAACTGGAATGGGAATGTGGATTGTAAACCGCACTATATCCGAGTATAATGGAGCCATTGATTTGAGTGAGAATCAGAGAACAGAGACAGGGTTTTATGCAAAAATTATATTAGGAGGTCGGAATGTATAGAGTTGGATATATTGATGATGAACCAACAGAGTTTGAAATTTATAGGAGATCACTGCAGCGGCGGTGTAAAGAACTTGAACTGGTACTGATAGATGATTGTGAGGGTAAACAGGACATTCTCGATAAGATTTATGAGAAACAGATTGATGTGTTGTTAATTGATTATAAAATGGTAAAAAGCTATGGATTTAACGGAACCACATTGATTAATTATATCAATGATTCTATGCGTGATATCCAATGCTTTATTATGACTGCTGTGGATACGGAGCAGATTACGGATGGGCTTGTTGCAAAGAGAGATAAATACTCTAAAAATATTTTTGATACTGAGGCAGCAGACCAGAAAAAAGAGGCGGAGTTGAGAGATTTTATTCAGGTTTTGCTGGAGAGCGCGAAAGTATTTCAGACTCGCCGACAGCAGAAATTGGAGCGATATAGGGAGCTTTTAGAGAAGAAACATCAAGGAGAGTTAGGGGCGGATGAGGAAGAATTTCTGGAGTTGTATAAGGTTCTGTCATCCTATGGGATGGTAGAGAAATTACCTAAAAATATGTTGGATTCAAAATTTGAGGAGCGGTTACAGCGTATATTGGAACTGGGAAATGCGATTATCGCAGAACATAAGATGGAATAACAGGTGTTAAAATAGAGGAGAGAATATTGAGAGTACATGGTGATAAAGTAATTCGGCGGCGGAATGGCGTATCAGAGCTAAAGTGTTATCAGGATGGCAGAGAACAGCTAGAACAAGATTTTTACTATCTGTGTGGCTATTGTGGGAAAAATGGAAAAGTACTGCATCAGAAATTTCATATAGATCATTTCGTTCCGAAAAGTCTGGATAAAAGCCGGGAAAAGGATTATTATAATTTGGTTTTAGCCTGCCCCAGATGCAATTTGTCTAAGTCAGATAAATGGCCGACAGAAGATATTGCACGGTCACATAATGGAAAGAGTGGGTTCGTGGATCCGGCGGATCCAGCATTTGATGAGCATTTGGAACGGAATGAAAAGGGATTTGTGTTTGGGAAAACATTTGTTGGAAATAGTATGTGTAATATGTTGCATTTAGATATCAGAAGAACAGATCTTTATTGGAATGCAGCGCAGTTGAAGATGCAGCTAAAAGAGCTGGAAGAGCTGTATCGGGAAGGAAGATTAACAGAGCAGCAAAAAGATATTTACATTGAAATTAATATGATTTTTAATGAATACATAGATCAGGCATTTATAAAAGGTGAATAAGCATTTGAGGTAGGAGAGTAGATGGGAAATCGAAAGGAAAGCGGTTCATATTATACACCTCCAGAATTAGTAGAATTCATGGTTGTGTATCTAAAAAAAGAGCAACAAGATTTTGACAATGTTTTGGAACCTTCCGCAGGGGACGGAAGGTTTCTTCCGTTACTATTATCATGTTCTAATCATGTGGAAGCTGTGGAATTATTTCCGGACAAGGTTCAACAAATAGAACAACAATATGGATGTGAAAAGTTAACGGTAGAATGTGAAAATTTTATTCAATATGCGTCTATAAATGATGATAGATATTCGCTTATTATAGGGAATCCGCCATATATTAGTTTAAAAACGATGAATAAAGCAGATATAGGAAAGTCGAAGAAATTCTGTGAAGAGGTGGACTTACCTTCATCAGCAATGCAAAATATGTGGCTTGCATTTGTGTTGGCATCATGTAAGTTATTACGTCCTAATGGTACACTTTTTTTTGTATTGCCAATGGAATTTCTGCAGGTACAGTATGCTGAAAAATTGCGAAGTTATTTGGAGTCAAAGTTTAATACAATACATATTATATGTTTTGAGGAGTGTGTATTTGCAGAGATAGAACAAGAAATATGTTTAGTTTATCTTACAAATAAAATTAACTTTCTTCCATACATTCTTTATGAAGTTTATTCGAATTCAATAGAAAAAACAATTGTGAGTAGAAATATGATTCAAAAGAATAAACCATTACAGAAATGGTCAAATGCAATTTTAAAGGATGAAGATATTTTTTTGTTAAAGAATCTTTCTCTGAATTATACGAAAATTGAAAAGATAGGAACAACGGCTCCAGGAATAGTAACCGGGGGAAATAAATATTTTATTCTTACAGAAGAACAGGTAGCAACATACAGATGTAGAAAACTGGTTTTACCAATTTTGCAGAAATCCTCATTTGTTACAGACAATATTATATGTATTGATGAGGAGGTTTTTGAAAAAATTAAAGAACGAAATAAGCCTGTTTATTTGTTGAATTTAGCAAAAGTTCCACGTGAAAATTTACCCTTAGAATTAGATGAATATTTATTATGGGCTGGGAAACAAAAAATACAAGGCATAGAATTGAGAAAAAGATTTAAATGTGCGAACAGAACTCCCTGGTATGGTGTCCCGATAGTAGCGAAAGGAGATATTATTTTCTTTAAACGTTATGATATATTACCAAGATTATATATAAATGAAATAGACATCCATACTACTGATGCCGGTTATCATATACGTTTGAATAAAGAATATGATAAGGATAGTGTGGTATTTTGCTTTTATAATTCAATGACATTAGCGCAATGTGAGTTTTATGGACGTTATTACGGAGGTGGAGTAAGAGAATTAGTACCAAGCGAATTTAAAAAGATAGCGATTCCTTATAGAAAAATAGAAGAAGATTATATTGAGTACTTAAAAGAGCTATTTCGAAAAAAAGCTTCTGCATTTGAAATAGTATCATTTGTTAATTCGAAAACATTGGAATTAAAGATATCAAAAGAAACAATCTCGAAATTGGAAGCAATACGCAATCAATTGATAAAACAAAGAAAAAGATAACATAAGTATGAATTATATCTGCCAAATAAAGAAAAATTTAAGCGTTTAGTAGATAATATTGAAAGAGATAGGTGAAAATGAAGAATGAGAGTTATCGATAATTTTGAAGAAAACAGTATGACAGAAAATTTAAAAAAAGTATAAAAAAAGTTTAGTCTTAGCTTGACACAATCCTATGAGGCGCTTTGTGTTGAGGATAGTTTGTCTGGGTAGAAATGAGGGGGGATTTTGGGATAATAAGCACAGTGTTTTGTGGTATATTGTGTCGAATAAACTGCTTATTATGTGTTAATTCAGGATAAATTGAATAAAATAAACATATGAGATATAAAAAATGCAAATTGTATTTCAAATATAGTTGTGTATGCATATGATAATGATATGATGTAAATAAGAAATACGGAGAATTGTTTATGGGAAATATATGATGGAGCATTTCGGATAATTTTAAATGATTGCAGACAGATGATCATTCCGATAATCTATGGGAAGAAATATCATTTGGAATGAGAGAGTAACCTGCCGGATGGGCGGATGACAATCAGGTTGTTTGAGTATGATGCTTAGATCACTTTAGATAAAGGTGAAGTCATCAATGAAACATTGACAGTGATATTTCCAAATACAGCAGTCCTATATCTAGGGATTATAAAAATACACCTGATAAAATGCGATACGTGGTAAAAATGCCGGGTGGCACTGTAGAGTATGATGTGCCGATTATGAAGGTGCAAGAATATACTCTGGAAGATATTTTTTCAAAAGGCTTGTTGCTGTTAATTCCGTTTTATATTTTTTCACATGAAAAGAACTTTAAGGTGTATAAATAGTAACGAATAGAGATTGGCAGAGGTGAAAGCAGAGTACCGAAGTATCTTGGAGAGATTTGATAAACTGGAGCAGGAAGGGATTATTGGAGCGTTTGACAAACGTACCATTATAGAACTTTCTGGTGATGTGATCAGAGAAAATGCATAGAAGTATGAGAATGTTCAGAAAAGAATAGGTGGAATGATGAGCGGAGCGTTACTTGAGACAGAAACGGGGACAATTTTAAATAGAGGGAAAGACGAGGATAAAAAAGAGACGGCACTTAGAATCCTGGATTCTCGGAGTTAACATGACGAGGTTGGTACCTTCACTCCGAGAGCCTCATATATTTTTGCCTGCTTAT
>NZ_CALPCY010000061.1:0-27970 GCF_943193115.1 Otoolea muris | reverse complement strand
TATCGATAGACATTTGCGGCCTGCTGCCTTTGCGGTCAATATAAAAAAGATATTTATCCAGCTTTTTTTCCTGCTATACGTGTTCCAATCCCGCGCCTCATGCCGTGAAGAGTCTTCCAATCCCCGGCCGTATGGCTTAACCCAGCTTTTTTCTGGTATTTACGGAAGATGCAGGTGATGGGCGCACTATCATAGTATCTGAAATACGGGGCGCTCCAATGATGAATCAGTTATGAGTTTCATCATCAGGATATACAATTATACCGAAAATTCATTGCCCAAATATTTTGTAACAGGCTCTCGGATGTGATTTTTCAGGATAATTAGCTTTTCGTAATAAGTGGCATAGGAGGCCTCCTGTCCGATCCTTATCGGCTTAATTCATTGGCAAAATTATTTTGAGTAGCGCTCCCGAAGAAAAATCCTGCGCACTATTAAAAAATTATTTCTTAACAGTTTCTAATTGAAACCATCCTGAAAGTATAGTATAATTTTTTTATTTACACGGCTTCTCCAAAAGAGAGAGACGAACAGTGATTTTATGGATTCCAATGAGTCGTATTATTCTGGCAGGGTGTGATTATTTCATTACAACAGACGATCGTCTGCTAAAATATCAGGCAGATTCGATAAGCCTGGTTTCGCCATGTGAATTTATCAGAAGGCTGGAAGGAGGCATGTAATGTACAGTACGGTGGAGCTCATGGACATGGGGCTGGCCTGTCTGGCTGAAAAGCTGGGGATCGTAAATGCAGAGCGCTTTATTGCCACGATTAAAAGGGAAAGCTTTGATTATACAACATGGCAGAGAGAGTATTTTGATCAAATGAGTCCCGGACAGTTCA
Organism: Otoolea muris; assembly: GCF_943193115.1. Classification (NCBI taxonomy): domain Bacteria; kingdom Bacillati; phylum Bacillota; class Clostridia; order Lachnospirales; family Lachnospiraceae; genus Otoolea; species Otoolea muris. The sequence goes on along the minus strand of NZ_CALPCY010000061.1, from coordinate 27,125 downwards.
GGGCAGAGGCTCTGGAATATGCGAAACAACATCCCCATAAGGGAAAGGGAGAACGAATCTGACACTTTAAAATTGAAAACATTGTTTGGGAATGCTTTAAAAGCTCTGGTTTACTCCGGGGCTTTTTTGATTCCCGCGGGCAACGAACCAGGCGGGCATGCCTGCATGCACATTTGGCGACTGACGCGAGGGTCAGCAACCCCGCTGTTTTTCAGCAGGGGTGTTGACTGCAAAGAATCAGGAAATGTTTTGCCAGATAAAAAAGATACAAAAAACAAAAAAGCAGCGAATTGTATTTCTCATAGGGCATATAGCCGGAGCTTCTCCTTTTTCGTTCTATCAGTGAATAGTTCCATAATAAAATTTGGCGTAGGGACTAAATTTGCTGTGTTTCCTTTAAATGGTTTATTTCTGCCAGCGGCAGTTTGGTGATTTCTGCAATTTCTTCGAGAGTATCTTTCCCCCTGATGATCAGGCGGAGGGCAAATTCCTTTGTTGTTTCCAACGCTGTTTCATTCCGCATTTCCTCCAGCATACGGCACATAATCAACACTCCTTCCTCGTCGCTTTTAAAGTAGCGCACCCTGTCAGCCAGTATCTTATAATTCATATCAGACGGGTCGGCGCATGAGAAGTCATGCATGAGCCGTCCCAATGTGGTTTCATCCTGGATCTGCGAATTTACATAGATAATATGGGCGTCATCCCCAAAATGATTCCCGGTTTCCTCTACAAAGCGGTTGATATGGTAGATGGGAAGCCCTGCCCCTATCACATCATTTTCAGTAATGAAAATGACAAAAGATTCCGGAGGCTTCTCATATTTATCCCCCGGCTCTGTGACATTCGCATCAATCAGGCCGGAATGGTATCTTGCCCGTTTTGGGATTGCGCCCCGATCACTGCGCTGTATTTCGACGTTCAGCGCGTCCCCGGCGCTGTCAACGGCAAATATATCGAGCCTTGCGGAACGTCCCTGGAGGTTCTTCATATTATATTGGGAATGTACTTCGGTCACTTTCAGGTCGTCTTTCTTTAATATGATACGCAGTAACAGCTCCACACATTCAATATCTTCAAATACCTTTGTGCAGAAATCATCGTCCAATAGCCGGAAGTTCTTCAATCGCTGAAGGTCTTCCTGATGCTTCTGGCTGTATTGTAATCCGTTGGCGGCATCCATTTTATTACCAGTCCTTTCCAGATATCAAAATGTGCAAATTTATCATCTAACGAAATACTATATTCCGTTTTTATGATTCCTGATTTTTCATCAACAGTTAATTCCGACAATGCGCTGACCGCATTTTTTATTTCCGTATCCATCGGCCATAAATCTCCTTTTCGTATGGCAGGAAACGCAAAAGCCATTCCCAAAAGGTATATGGCCTCATTGGCATTATACCCTGAAATCCAGGCTAAATCAATCGGAACATTTAGTTTTATCCAGACGCTGGATTGTAAAATCAAATACGGAATCGGGTATTGGATATACGGATATTTTGATAGTGATTCTGTCAGAAAAGGTTGGATGAACAGTGCAAGTGACGTATGCAAAAACCGGCGGACAGGCTTCTGGTTACTTTAAATGAGCGCCTAAGATACAGACATGATAAGCCATGTTTCGTAGAATATCTAAATCTAAGAAATTTTTCTCCATTATACTACGCTTCTTCCGTTATTTCAATGGGATTTTCTATCAGAAATGTTTAAATATTTCAATAAATATCTTTATAGATTTCTTAATTTCATTTTCCAGATAAAACAATCAGATTTTATAAAAAGTTTTCACATGCCGGATTTCGTAGATTTAGATATTCTACGAAATCCACAGATGGCGGTAACGCCAGAAGAGGTATGTCAGATGGAGCAATGGTATGTGTTAAAGACTGTTCCGAGAAGGGAACAGGAGGCCGCTGATCTTATAAAGCGGGCCGTAACGCCCGGCCTCTTTAAGGAGTGCCGGGTTCTCAGGAAAATAAAGGTATTCCGCTCCGGCGGGGCGCTGCGCTTTTTGGAAGGCGTGCTGTTTCCGGGGTATGTGTTTGTCAGGACGGCCTGTCCCGGGGCGCTTGATAAGGAGCTGAAATGCTCCCGGGATTTCCCGCAGTTTCTGTCCATCACTCCCGTGGAAGCCGCGGATTTGGCATTTTTGGAGAACATATGCGGCAGAGATCTGGAACGGCCCATGGGGGTGACCCGGCTGACGCTCGGCGGGGATAACCGGATTATCCGGGCGGACGGGATTTTAAGCGGCTATGTAAACCGGATCATCAAGCTGAACCTGCATAAACGGTTTGCGCTGGCGCAGGTGGAGCTGTTTGGGCGGGTCCAGCCCGTGCTGTTTGGCGTGACGCTGGAACAGGATCCTCTGATGCCCGGCGGGTATGGGGGCGTTTGTTCCGGCAGGCCGGCGGTATAGATGGGGACCGTTTCGTTTTGAGGAATGCAGGGCTGCCAAATGGAATGCCCGTAAAAACAAATCAGGAAAGCGGCCTGTGGTTTATGCCATGGGGCGCGGAATGATGGATTATAAGGCAAAGCAGACAGGCGCCTTTTGTAAAGGGGCGGCTGGCTGCCTGCGCTCCGGGGCGGAACCGGTATATCCGCGCCGGAAGGGCGGAGCATGCCCTCTCTCCCCCGCCTTGGAGACTAAACATTCGCAACAGTTCAGACAATCTGAATCATTGTGAAAATCCATTCTGTATTATTTGCCAGAAAGCATATTTGCCGGAAAACATTTTACAAACACGCCCCAGTGATCTATTCGGCCGGATGGAGCACTGGGGGCCTGGGACAGGAGATAAGCGTTATGTGGTATGTGATTCAGACCAGCGCCGGAAAAGAGATGGAGACAGCGGGCGTGATCCGCAAAATGCTGATGGAACGCAGCTATCGCCGGTGCTTTGTGATCCGGCATGAATGCGTATGGAGGCTGGGCGGGGAGCTTAAGATTCACACGGAGCCGCTGTTCCCGTCGTATGTGTTTATCGAAACCGACGCGCCGGAGGCATTTTTTTATGAATTGAAGCGTGTCCCGAAGCTGACAAAGCTGCTGCGCAGCGAAGAATCATTCTGGACCGTGGACAGGGAGGAAGAGCGGTTCCTGCGGGATTTGATTGGCGCGGATCCGGAGTATGTGATCCGGCGGGTTTTGGTGAGGGTGAATGAGGCGGGGGAGATAGAAAAGGCAGAAGGCGTGCTCAGGAGCAATTTGGGCAGAATTGTGAAAAAAAGGCTGCGGAAGCGGGTGGTTGTGATCGAGATCCCGTTTTTAGGGGAAATGAGGCGGGTTCCCATCGGGATCCGCCTGGAGGGAGACAGACAGCGATGAAGATGGGCAGGAAAAGGGAGCGGATACGGATGCCGGCGGCGAAGGGACGGTTCGGCGGGGGCGGGGAGATCCCAAGTGGGAATCCCCTCCATGGGTATGAGCGCTGTGTCCTGTGCAAAAAAGAAACCGACATTCCGGCAGGGCTGGATATCAGCCAGAGGCGTTTTTATATGGAAGGGGCCGGGCAGCTCTGTAAATCCTGTTACGGGAAATTGTATCTTTAGCGGAAATGGCGGAATTTTCGGGAAATGATGGAAACGGCAGACAATGAAAAGGCAGGAGTGGTTACAAATGCAAAAAAGGGAACAGTACAAACGGATGCTCCGGTTCCTGCTGTCCGTGTTTTTTCTGGCGGCAGAGACAGGGATGTTTTATTTCGTGTGGATGAGCCGCTACAGCGGCCTGATGGAAAAGCCCTTCCAGAGAAAAGGGAACTGGCTGATGGCGGCCTTTTATGTCCTGTTTCTGGTTCTCTTTGCCCATATGTACAGCGGGTGGAAAATAGGGGCTTTAAAGGCGTTCCATCTGATTTACTCACAGGGATTAAGCCTTCTTTTTGCAAATGCAATGATGTATGTGGTGATTACCCTGCTGACAAAAAAGTTTCAGGTATTCTGGCCGCTGCTTCTGATGTTCCTGGCGCAGTGTGTATTTGCCTGCGCGTGGGGAATGTGGAGCACGGGCTGTTACCTGCGGGCTTATCCGCCGAGGCGGGTCCTGATGGTTTACGGGGATCGCCCGAATACGGGTCTGGCAGGGAAATTCCACAGCCGGGCGGACCGGTTTGTCATTTGCGAGACTATACATATTTCAGAGGGGATGGAGCGGATTGCGGAAAAAATCAGCCGGTATGAAGGCGTGGTGATCGGGGATATCCCGACGCCGTTTCGGAATAAGATTCTGAAATACTGCTATGAAAAGTCGGTCAGGACGTATACAAGCCCGAAGATATCGGATATTTTAATCCGCAGCGCGGAAAGCCAGCACTTGTTTGACACTCCGATCCTTTTGTCGAGGAATGTTGGGCTGACGTTTGAGCAAAAGCTTGTAAAGCGGATGATTGACATCCTGTTTTCAGGCATTGCGCTGCTGCCGGCCCTGCCCATTATGGGCGCGGTTGCTTTGTGTATCAGGGCGGAGGACGGCGGAAGCGTGCTTTACAGGCAAAAAAGGTTGACACAGGGAGGGAAGGAGTTTTTCGTGTATAAATTCCGCAGTATGCGGGAGGATGCGGAAAAAGACGGTATAGCGAGGCTGGCTGGGGAGAGGGATGAGAGGATAACAAAGACCGGCCGGGTCATACGGGCGCTCCGCTTAGACGAGCTGCCGCAGCTTTTTAATATTTTAAAAGGGGATATGAGCATTGTTGGGCCAAGGCCGGAACGGCCGGAGCTTGCAGAAAAGTATGAAGACCGGATTCCGGAGTTTATGTACCGTTTGAAGGTAAAGGCAGGGCTGACCGGATATGCGCAGGTGTACGGGAAATATAATACGACAGCATATGACAAGCTGAGGCTGGATTTGATGTATATCCAGAATTACAGCCTGAAACAGGATTTTGAGATTATGTTCCGGACCGTACAGATTTTATTTATGAAGGAGAGCACGGAAGGAGTTGGGGAAGGACAGATTGCGGCAACGGGAGAGGAAGGCAGGGTAAAGAATTCATTGGCTTCTTATAAAGAAAAGACAGGATGAGGCGCGGGAAATGAAAAAAGTGATTTTTGTAGCGACGGTTGTAAAACTGCATATTATGGAATTCCATATCCCATACCTGAGACTGTTTCAGGGAATGGGATGGAAGACAGCGGTTGCCGCGCGCAATGATTATGAGAATCCGGAGGATTGCAGGATCCCCTGCTGTGATACATATTATGACATTCCTTTCTCCAGATCCCCGTTCAGCCCGGAAAATATCAGGGCGTACCGGATGCTTAAAGATATTTTGGAGGACGGCGGATATGATATCATCCACTGCCATACGCCGGTGGGGGGAATACTGGCCAGAATAGCGGCAAAAAGCGCCCGCAGACAGGGGACGAAGGTGATTTATACGGCGCATGGCTTTCATTTTTACAGGGGCGCGCCCCTGATGAACTGGCTTGTCTATTTTCCGGCTGAGTGGCTTTGCTCTTTTTGGACTGACATCCTGATTACCATAAATAAAGAAGATTACGGATTTGCGGGGAAACATATGCATGCCGGGAAGGTGGAATATGTGCCGGGAGTGGGAGTGGATTTGGAGAAATTCGGGGCCTGCTGTGTGGATCGGCAAAAGAAAAGGGATGAGATTGGATGCAGGACAAATGATACGATGTTACTTTCCGTCGGTGAACTGAACCAGAACAAGAATCATGAAACAATCATTCGCATGTTGGCAAAAATGGGGCGGAAGGATCTTCATTACGCGATCGCCGGCAGCGGACAATTACACGAGTATCTTGAAAATCTGATCAAAGGGCTTGGCATTGCCAAAAATGTACATTTGCTGGGCTACCGGCACGATGTAAACGGCTGGTATGCGGCGGCTGACATATTTGTATTCCCGTCCTTCAGGGAAGGGCTTTCTGTATCGCTGATGGAGGCCATGGCCAGCGGCCTGCCGTGTGTGGTGGGGCGAATACGGGGAAATACGGATTTGATCCGCGAGGGAAAGGGAGGCTGGTATGCCGGATCGGAACAGGAGTATATGGAAAAAATAAACTTTCTGGCCGCCAGCCCGGAAAAGAGAAAACAGATGGGGGCGTACAACCAAAAAGCAGTCAGGGAATATGGGGATAAAGCGGTTATGGAAAAAATGAGGGCAATCTATCTGAGCGCAGGATGTTGAATCAATGGAAGAGAAAAAAGCAGTAAAGGTACTGGCAGTCGTATGCCAGATGAACCGGGGCGGTCTGGAAAGCCGGCTGATGGATATTATCCGGCAGCTTGACTACACAAAGGTCTGTATGGATGTCTATACATACAGGGAGGACAAAGGCGTATTTGACGACGAAATTATCAGGGCAGGGGGAACGGTGTATTATAATCCGCCGCTGCGCGCTGGAAATATGCTCTGGTATGTACATTATTTTAAGAGATTTCTGCTGCGGCATCCGGAATACCGGATTGTACATGCCCATCAGGACGCATGGTGTTCGGTTTTTTGCTGGGGAGCCAGCTTGGCCGGCGTACCGGTGCGGATCGCGCATTCCAGGACAGCTATCACAGGCCGGTCCGTTGCGGATTGTGTGAAAAATGTGATCCGCCTGCCGGCAAGGCGGTACGCGACGCATTATTTTGCGGTATCCCGAAAAGCGGGCCAGTGGCTATTCGGGGAGAAAAACCTGCGTCAGGGAAGGGTTCAGATATGGAAAAACGCGATTTACTGCAGGGCGTATACATTTTCACCTCAAATCCGTGAAACATGCCGGGCGGAAATGGGATGGGGAGGCCGGAACATATTGATTCATGTGGGAAACTTTACACCTCCAAAGAACCATATGTTTTTACTGGATATGATAGAGTGTCTTGTCCGGAAGGACAGTTCCTGGATGCTGGTATTGGTTGGGGGAGAAACCGGGATGGGAATTCAAAAGAAAACGAAGGATCAGACGAAGCAGCGGCATTTGGAAAAGCATGTGCGCATATTGGGCAGCAGGGAGGATGTGCCGGTTCTTCTGCAGGGAGCGGATGTTTTTTGTTTCCCATCTATTTACGAGGGCCTTCCGGGCGCGGTGCTGGAGGCCCAGGCGGCGGGGCTGCCATGCATCGTTTCGGATTCCGTCACGGAGGAGGTAAAGATTCTTAAATCAACGAGGCGGCTGCCCCTGCGGGCCGGGGCCGACGCCTGGGGCAGGGAGATTGAAAAAGCGCTGGATGTAAAGCGGCGCGATACGTATCAGGAGATGCGGGACGCCGGCTTTGATATAGAGACACTGACACAGGAATTAACGGAATTTTATGAACAGGCAGGGAGATAAAACAATGCTTTATGAAAAAATTGTGCGCCGGGAAGAGAAAATCAGCCTGGTCGGGCTTGGGTATGTGGGCATGCCGATCGCGGTCGCCTTTTCAGAACAGGCGGACGTGATCGGTTTTGATATTAATGAGGAGAAGATTGCGTGCTACCTGCGCGGGGTTGACCCCACGCATGAGGTAGGGGATGAGGGCGTCGCAGGCTGCAGCGTGGAATTTACCGCGGATGAAACGAGGCTTAAGGAAGCGAAATTCCACATCGTGGCAGTCCCGACTCCGGTCAGGGAGGATCACACGCCGGATCTGGGGCCTGTGGAAGGGGCGAGCCGCATCTTGGGGCGGAATCTGACTAAAGGGAGCATTGTGGTCTATGAGTCAACCGTCTACCCGGGCGTCACAGAAGAGATCTGCGTCCCCATTTTGGAAAAGGAATCAGGGCTTAAGTGCGGCATGGATTTTAAGATCGGCTATTCGCCGGAGCGGATCAACCCGGGAGATAAGGTACACCGCCTGGAAACCATCGTAAAAATCGTATCCGGTATGGACAGGGAGACGCTGGAGGAGATCGCCGGGGTGTACGGGCTTGTGGTAAAAGCCGGGGTGCACCGGGCGGGGAGCATCCGGGTGGCGGAAGCGGCCAAGGTGATCGAAAACTCCCAGCGGGATATTAACATTGCCTTTATGAACGAGCTCTCCATCATTTTCAACAGGATGGGGATTGACACAAAGGCCGTGCTGGAAGCGGCGGGGACGAAATGGAATTTCCTGAACTTCCGCCCGGGCCTTGTGGGCGGGCACTGTATCGGCGTGGATCCGTATTATCTTACATACCGGGCCGAGCAGCTTGGCTACCACTCCCAGATCATCCTGTCCGGCCGCCGGATCAATGACGATATGGGGAAATATGTGGCGGAAAGTCTGATCAAGAGCCTGATCCGGGCGGATATCCCGGTTAAAAACGCCGGAGTGGCTGTCTTAGGCTTCACCTTCAAGGAGAACTGCCCGGATACGCGCAACACGAAGGTTATTGATATCGTAAAGGAACTGAGGGAATACGGGATCGAGCCGCTGATCGCGGATCCGCAGGCCGACGCGGCGGAGGCGGAGCGGTTATATGGGATTTCCTTTGTGGAAATGGAGGAGATCAGGGATGTGGACGCGGTGATACTGGCTGTTTCACATAAGGAATTTGAGAAATTATCCCCGGATACGCTGAAAGGATTCTATAAAAAGGAAGCCGCCCGCCGGGTGCTGGCTGATATAAAAGGGATGCTGGATCGTGAGAAGTTTGAGGAGGCAGGATATCTGTACTGGAGGCTGTAAGCGGGATATAAAGGCACAGCAGGAGACGGTAGTAAACAGGAGGAGTGGCAGTACACAGGGAAACGGGAGACTGGCAGGCGAAAAAAGCAGAGCCAGCCGCGAAAGAGGCGCAAAGCGGCGAAAAAGCAGAGGCCGCGTATACCAACTCAGACGGAAGGAAGATGAAAAAACAATGGGATACAGGGATTTAAAATTTGAAAAGGACGCCCTTTTTCTGGTCACAGGCGGGGCGGGCTTTATCGGTTCCAATCTTTGTGAGGCGATATTGGAGATGGGATACCGGGTGCGCTGCCTGGACAACCTGTCAACCGGAAAAAGGGAGCATGTCGAGATGTTCCGGGGACACAGGAATTACGCCTTCCTGGAGGGCGATATTACAGATCCGGAGACATGCGGGAAGGCGTGTGAGGGAGTCCGTTATGTACTGCACCAGGCGGCGTGGGGAAGCGTGCCCAGGAGCATTGAGATGCCGCAGTATTACGAAAAGGTGAATATAGGCGGCGCGCTGAACATGATGGAGGCGGCGAGGAAGCAGGGGGTGAAAAAGTTTGTGTACGCCTCCAGTTCCTCGGTTTACGGCGATCACCCGCAGCTTCCCAAAAAGGAAGGGCAGGAGGGAACGCTGCTTTCCCCGTATGCTTTGACCAAGCGGGTGGATGAGGAGTATGGAAGGCTCTATAAGACGCTTTACGGGCTCGACACGTACGGGCTCCGGTATTTCAACGTATTCGGCAGGAGGCAGGATCCGGACGGGGCTTATGCGGCCGTGATACCGAAATTCATCCGCCAGCTACTGAATGACGAGCGGCCGGTGATCAACGGGGACGGGAGGCAGAGCCGGGATTTTACGTATATCGAAAACGTGATCGAGGCGAACTTAAGGGCCTGCCTGGCCCCGTCAGAGGCGGCGGGGCAGGCGTTTAACGTGGCGTACGGCGGAAGGGAATACCTGCTCGATATTTACCGTCATCTGGCAAAGGCGCTTGGGAAGGATACAGAGCCGGTATTTGGGCCGGAACGCGCCGGGGATATCCGGCACAGCAATGCGGATATATCGAAGGCCAGAAGTATGCTTGGCTATGATCCGGAGTGGAGCTTTGAGAGGGGGATTGGGGCGGCGATTGCGTGGTATAAGGAGAATATATAGATGGAAACTCCTATGAGAGTGCTCCAGATATTCAATCAAATAGACCGACGGGAGCAGAGACGATGCTCATGAAAACGGAGTGAATAAAAAGATGGAAAACGACAGTCAGAATTGTTTATCCCTGTGTTTTTTGACAGGCGGTATGTGTACGGGAGGCGCAGAGAGGGTAATTGCCACACTGGCCAATATATTTGCCAGACAGGGTTATCATGTGAAAATTCTGTGCATGGGAAGAGGCAAAAAGCAGGTGGGATATGAACTCGACAGGAAAATTGAGGTTATTTATATCGGAGGAGAAAGGGGATGCTTTCCGGTACGAAAGGGCAGGCAGTTTCGACGCATCCTTTCGCTGTTAAAATCACATCGCCCGGATATTCTGATAAGTTTTCAAAATTATATTAATGTTCAGGCTGTTTTTCTGGGAAAAATGGCGGGGATTCCGGTTATCGCTTCGGAGCGCTCATTTCCGGGAAAGAACATGGTAGGGGCAGTTGGATTGAATCGGTTGTGTAAATGGGCATATTCCAGAGCAGACGCGGTTGTCTACCAGACAAAAGAACAAATGGAGTATTTTGGGATCCGGAATAAAGGGAATTCGTATATTATTATGAATCCATTTCAGATTCCGGTGGATGAGATCCCTGAGTATACGATTCGGGATAAGGCATTGATCCTCGGCTCAGTGGGAAGGCTGGAGGAATCCAAAAATTTTTCGATGCTTATCAGGCTTATGGCTAATTTAAAGAATGATGTTCCCGGGCTGCGGCTTGTTATATGGGGAGATGGGAGCCAGAAGGAGGCATTGATAAAATTATCAGAGGAGCTGGACGTAAGAGACAGGGTGGAGTTTCCGGGAGTAAGCAGAAATATTTTAGAAGAGATGAAAAGGATTGATATTTTTCTTTTTGCAAGCAGATATGAGGGTATCCCTAATGCTCTCATAGAAGCAATGTGCCTGGGAATTCCCTGTATAAGTACACGCTTTGAGGGAGGGGGAGCAGATTTGCTGATTCGGGATGGGGAGAACGGGCTTCTGGTGGATACTGACAATGAGTTGAAATTTGAAGAAGATACAGCTGCCCTGATTTCTGATGAAGGATTAAGAAGGAAATTCAGTTTTGAGGCAAAAAAGCTGAGAAGCAAGGTAGAGCCAGAGATGATCGCAGGAAAGTGGATGGAGGTTATTCTGGCGATATCAGGTAAAGCGGGAATTGACGGGCGAGAAGGATAAAACAAAATGAAAACAAGTGATAAAATACGGCAAAACAGATCGTATATTTACCGGAAATAAGCTTTGAGGAGAATGCAACATGTGTGGAATTGCAGGCTTTTGTAATATGCCCGAACGCTGGAAGGAAAATATAAACCGAATGAATGACAGGATGCTGCACAGGGGCCCTGATGCTGGCGGAGTATGGGCCAGTGAGGATAAGACCGTGGTGCTGGGGCACAGACGGCTGTCTATCCTTGACTTATCCCCGGCAGGGGCGCAGCCGATGATGTCTGCCAGCGGGCGGTTTGTGATCGTGCTCAACGGAGAGCTTTATAATTATCTGACGCTTCAGAAAAAGCTGTCAGATGAAAAGAAAATCAGCGCGTTTAGAGGAACATCGGATACGGAGGTTCTTTTGGAGGCGTTTGAGGCATATGGGGTGGAAGCTGTTTTAAAGCAGATAAAGGGCATGTTTGCGTTCGCCCTGTACGACCGGCGGGACCAGAAGCTGTTTTTGGGCCGGGACCGAATTGGGGAGAAACCGCTGTATTACGGATTTATGGGCAGTCAGTTTGTCTTTGCCTCTGATATTGCCGTGATACGCCGGAATCTGTATTTTAAGGAGGAACTGGATCGGGAAGCGCTTGCCCTGTATTTCGGGCATGGCTATATACCGTCTCCATTTACGATCTATAAAAATATCAAAAAGCTGGAAGCCGGGACCATCCTGGAGCTGGAATACCCGTTTACAGGCGTAAAAAGCTGTAAATACTGGGATGTCATGGAGATCGCCAGAAGGGGGAGGGAAAATCCGTTCAGAGGCTCGGAGGAGGAAGCGGCGGACGAGCTGGAGCGTTTGCTGAAAGAGTCTGTTAAAGGCCAGATGAGGGCGGATGTGCCGGTTGGGGCGTTCCTGTCAGGCGGTATTGACAGCACGGCGGTGGCGGCTGTCATGCAGTCTTTAAACACGAATAAAATCAGGACTTTTACAATCGGATTTGAGAATGCGGATTACAACGAGGCAGTCTATGCAAAGGAGACAGCAAACTATCTGGGAACGGAGCATACGCAGCGGTACATATCGGACAGGGAGGCCCAGGAGGTGATTCCAAAGCTGGCGGGTATGTATGGGGAGCCGTTTGCCGACTCTTCCCAGATCCCCACCTATCTGGTGAGTGAACTGGCAAAGCGATCCGTGACAGTTTCCCTGAGCGGGGACGGGGGAGACGAGCTGTTCTGCGGTTATCCGAGATATAACCGGTTAGAGAGGCACTGGAAATTGATAAACCGGATTCCCCGGCCTTTACGGATTGCGGCCGTGCAGGCGGCAGGCGGCCCTACGGGCGGCAGATGGCGTAAGCTGGAAACGGCAAAACGGTATTTTCCCGCGCGCAGCGGTATACAGCTTTATGAATTGGCGACGGGCTTTCGGTGGATGGCGGGGCAGATGGTAAAAGGCGCGGATTTTCCGGAATACCGCCTGACGCAGTATCCGGAAGGCTTTATGAAAGAGCTTCCGGAGGATTATATGCTGATGGATCTGCAGATGTACCATCCGGACGATATACTGGTAAAGGTCGACCGGGCCGGCATGGCGGTATCCCTGGAGAGCAGGATTCCTTTTCTGGACAGGGATCTGGTGGAGTTTGTCTGGACATTGCCGCTTTGCTATAAGTATTCTGATAATATCGAAAAGAGGGTGCTGAAAAAGGTACTGTTCCGCTACGTGCCGGAACAAATGATGGAACGCAAGAAAAAGGGATTTTCGATTCCGGTGGATCAATGGATCAGGGAGGGAGAGCTGAGGCCGTGGGCGGAGAGCCTGATGAATGAGAGGGATATCAAAGAGCAGGGGATTTTGGATGAGCGGTATGTTTCAGGGCTTTGGGGAAATTTTATCAGGAATGGAAGATGGTATCCTCAGATTTGGTATATTCTGATGTTTGAGGAGTGGTACCGAAGGCGTTTGGAGTAAGTATGAAAATTGCTATTTTAATCAATTCTCTGCGGGGAGGCGGCGCGGAGCGTGTTGCGGCAACGCTGGCGAACCAGTTTTCCATTGAGGGAAATGATGTGGCGTTCTGGTTGTTTCATCCGGAGGGACAGGCATATTGGATCGAAAAAACAGTTTCGGTCCATGTGCTTCAGGAGAGAGGCAAAAACCGCATGATTAGAATTATAAGCAGGGTGTCAGGCTGCAGAAAAGAAGCGGCCCGTGAAAAGCCGGATGTTTTATTGGCTTTTACGGCCAAAAATATACCATATGCGCTTGCTGCCAAAACGGGGGCATACGGGATGAAGGTATTTGGATTGGAGCGGGCCAACCCCGAAAGCCATAAAGGGCCTCTTTGGACGCTCATCCGTCTGCTCAGCCCGTTATGCGACGGTTTTATTTTCCAGACAGAGGGGGCAAAGAGGTATTACCCTCATGCCACAGGGAAAAAGGCGGTGGTCATCAAAAACCCGTTAGCGGCTGTTTATGAGCGCCGTCTTTTGGCAGAACGCCCTATTTTTAAGATATGCTCAGCGGGCAGGCTGCATTCCGATAAGGATTTTGAGACCCTGATAAGAGCGTTTGCTTTCTACCGAAGAGAGGGAGGTAAGGGGACGCTTGATATTTATGGCGACGGAATAAAGCGCGGCGAGCTGGAGGAGATGGCAAAGAGCCTGGGAGCAGACGCCTGCCTCCGTTTTATGGGATTTGCGAAAAATCTGCAGGAGAAGCTGTGCGAATATGATTTATTTGTGTTTTCCAGCCGCTCTGAGGGGATGCCAAACGCCCTGCTGGAGGCGATGGCGGTCGGCCTGCCCTGTATTTCAACGGACTGCGACTTTGGCCCCCGGGAATTCATCCGCTCCGGGGAGAACGGGCTTCTGGTTCCGGTTGGGGATGTGGAGAAAATGGCCGGAGCGATGATGTGGGCGCAGGAGAACAGGGAGAAGAGAGAGAAGATGGCCGGAGAGGCGAAAAAAATTAAAGCAGAGCTGTCAGCAGAGGTAATTGCCCGCGCTTATCTGGATTATATGAGTCAGACGTTACGCAGCGGAGCAGGGAAGTGATGAGATGAATATACGGACAAAACGGATGGGAATCAGGCTGTACGATAATATTTGGATTAAAAGCCTGATTCTTTTTGGAATTGAATTTCAGATTGGGATATACGGATGGCTGTCTCTGAGAAAGATCGCATTTGTGGTTTTGTGTGCTTGTTTTCTGAACGGTCTTTTCAGGCGGAGAGGAGTGATAAAGCTTCCCAGAGAAGTATTGGGACTGCTGCTTTCAATGACGGTTCTTTTTGGATATGCATGTTTGATCTACAGACTGAGGAGCGTACTTTATGGGGAATCGTTTGAGGGAGTGTGGTTTCTTCCGCGCAGAATTTTGTTCCTGGTGCTGTATGCGATCGTGTTTCCGCTTCTTCTGGCGGATTATTTTAAAGATGCCATGCAGTTTTGCAGGGCGCAGTGGTATATCACACTGTTTCAGTCTGTCATTGCAGTGATAGGAAAATTAAATAAGGCGTTTGCTCTGTATATTTACCACAATTTTTACAAAGACGACGGGCGGCTTCTGGATGGTATAATGAGAGGGGTCAGAGTAGTCTGTATTGATACAGGAGGGGCGACGGCGTCCGTGATTTTTTTTGCAGGGCTGGCTTGTGCGCTATGCCTTCTCTTTTATGATTCACGTTCAAATCCGTATGCGCTGCTGCTTCAATACTGTTTTGTGCTGTTTTCACTTTTTTTTATAGGAAGAACCGGACTTTATCTGGGGATCGCCGGATTAATCCTGGCGGTTGGCTGTCTGTTTATAAAAAGGAAGGCTTTATCAGTGTGGATGTCGTGTGTTTTGATGGTGTTGATGGGCCTGATCGCGGGATACCTTTTTTTTGCGCCGGAATCCTATATGAAAGCACACTATGTGAAATGGGTTGGGGAGCTGTTTGTAAAGGGTATGGGAGAGGGGAGCACCATTGCTACGCTTGCAGAGATGGAGATTCCTCCCCTGACAGCGGAGACTTTCTGGGGGACTGGGATCTTTTATGGGATTGTCCGCGGGGGAATCCGGGTTTTGCATGATTCCGGGTATGTACGCTTGTACACGGCGCTAGGAATTCCGGGCTTTTTGTTGTATTATGGCGGGCTGTACTGGTTTTATATCGCATTGATATTAAAAATAAAGAGAAAAAGAGACAAATGGGTTCTGTGGTTCCTTTTCTTAGGCGCGGCTGTCTGTGAGTATAAGGAGCCTTTTCTGGGAAAAACGCCTCTGCCCGTGATTATGACATGTCTTTTTATGCTGGAGAAAAGCGGGCTCTGGAGAACTGTGAGTATGAAGAGAAAATGGAAACCGTATTAAAAATGTGTAAAGTTGGTGTTTAACTGGTATGAATGAGAAACGATCAAAGCGGTGCAGCCGCTTCTTTTTTCGCGGATGCTTTTGCGTTGTATGCAGACTTCAGGATAATGGCCCATAAAACAGGAGATAACATAATGTATGATATTTCAATTGTAGTAATTACCTACAATCAGGAAACGACTATATTAGAAACATTAGAAAGCATAAAATATCAGATAACAAAATTTGGCGCGCATATAACTTTTCAGTTAATCCTTGCAGATGATGCATCGACAGATTCAACAAGAGCAAAAATTGAAAAGTGGCTATATAAAAATGCAGATATTTTTTCGGATATTGTAAAAGCTTATTTAAACAAAAATGCAGGTATATGTAAAAATTATGCACAGGCGTTTCGGCGGGTTGCAGCAGACCATTTTGCTGTAATAGCCGGCGATGATTTATGGCCAAATATTAATTTGACAGAATTGATTTTGTCATGTGAAGAAAAAGAAATTATCGGGGGACTTCCGCTATTCTTTAAAGATTACAGTATATTACAGGACAAAAGACTGTATTATTCCATAGCTGCATGTTCCTATTACAATGAAAAGAAAATAATTCAAATATCGAAGTACCGCTGCCCTGTTTTAAACGGTTTCATTATTGGAAAAAAACTGATTTCAGAAGAGGTTTTGAGATTTAGCGAACAATTTGATCTTTTGGATGACCAGGCAAGGCAGGTTAGAATGTTTGAGTTGTATAAAGATTTTAAATACCGTTATGCAAACCTGCCGATACTGTTATACCGTAAAAGTGACAGCCAGGTGACCAATAACGCGGGTGTATTCAATACAAGAATTATACAAGATAAAGTAGGCCTGACAGATTATGTGCTAAAGCATGAATGGAATCCTTTTATCCGGATAGCAGCCAGATATGAACGGATGCGGGTTTCAGATCCGGAACGGTTTAAGAAATTGTGGAAGTTTGGATATATTCAGGCTTATAGAGAAATTATATTATATAAATTAAGGAAGAAGGAAATGGATAGTAAAATAAGTGAAATAATGAAATTAACAGATGCTCAAAACATGCAGGAATATGTTTTTAAAATAGCGGAAAGAGCAATGGGATATTAAAGAGAAAGAGAAATATAAATTGAAAAGACTACGATTATTAATTGATAATTTTTTAATATATGGATTAAGCGGTATTTTAGGGAAACTTCTTCCATTTATTTTCCTTCCGGTCATAACCAGATTATTACCAGATCCATATTATATGGGTGTCAATGATATTTTAAATACCATTATATCTTTTTCAAGCGCGATTGCGGTTATGGGTATGTACGATGCGATGTTTCGCCTTTTCTTTGATAAAGAGGATGACATATTCAGGCTGGAGATATGTTCGAGCGCATTGTTTTTTGTCATTATAACAGCATCGCTTCTTTTCATCCTTTTGATAGGATTTAAGAGGTTTATCGCAGGTATGGTTCTGAGAGATTCTGATTTGGATAATTTGATTTTTATTTGCGGTATCTCTGCATTTTCCCATGCGGTCAATAATATTATTGCAGCGCCAACGAGAATGTTAAATAAAAAGAAGATTTATTTAATCATTAACCTGGCAACAGCAGCAGCCAGTTATGCCGTGGTGTTTGTCCTTCTTTACGGAAAAGCCTATTTATATGCGATTCCAGTTGGAGGAATGTGCTCTTCTTTGCTGAGTGTATGCATATTTTGGATATTAAACAGGAAGTGGTTTTCAGGTCATTCAGTAAAAAAAATTCATATAAAGGAATTGCTGAAAATCGGCGCTCCGTTGTTTCCAGGCTTTTTGATTTATTGGATCTTCAATTCCTGCGACAGAATTATGATTGCCAGGATGTTGGGAATGAGTTATACAGGAGTTTATGCCGTGGGCTCCAAATTTGGCCAAATAGGCAATTTGATTTACATAGCGTTTGCAGGCGGATGGCAGTATTTTGCCTTCTCTACGATGAAAGATATGGATCAGGTAGAACTGACTTCCAAAATTTTTGAATGTCTCAGCTTCATTGAGGTTTGTTCAACGATTTTTCTGTCAATTGCTTCAGGCTATACGTTCAGCCTTCTCTTTGATGAACGCTATTCAGAAGCAATAAAAACAATTCCATATTTGTTTATGGCCCCCCTGATCCAAATGTTATATCAGATTGGAGCCAACCAGTTTTTGGTTATAAAAAAGACATGGCCCTCGACTCTGCTGCTTTTATCAGGCGCAATTGTCAATATCAGTATGAATTGTATATTGATCCCTGCTATGGGGATCGAGGGGGCTGCTTTAGCCACATTATGCGGCTTTTTTGTCAGTACATTAACCTGTGTTACATGCCTGTCAAAGATGAAGCTTTTTTCCATATCATGGAGATGTATATATGTGTTTGTAGGTTTAATGATGTTTTTATTGGTTTGGAGAAAATCGATCGTATCAGGGAAACTGATTTTGTCAGCTATAGCAGGTTTGATCATAATACTGATGTCTGTTTTTTTATTCAGGAAAGAAATAAAATCTGTGACCGGATTATGGGACAGGGATCATAACGTGAAACGTAATAGTCAATAGGGCAAGCTCTTTGATGTGAATGAGCAAATGAATGAAAAAGGAGAAAGTGCAGGATGAAAGTAAAAGCCAATGTTTTGGATCGTCAATATCAAAGATATCAAAAAGAGTATAAAGATGCTGCTATCAGGGTTTTAGAGTCCGGATGGTATATATTAGGCGAATTTGGTGAGAGATTTGAACAGGAATTTTCGGATTATATAGGCGCAGGGTACTGTGTGGGCCTGAATTCAGGACAGGATGCCCTGACATTAGCAGTCCGCGCGCTGGGGATAGGAGAAGGGGACGAAGTGATTGTCCCTGCAAATACGTATATAGCAACCGTGCTCGGGATAACAGAAAATGGCGCTTCCCCGGTTTTTGTGGAGCCGGATGAATATTACAATCTGGACGCATCAAAAATAGAAGAAGCCATTACCGGACGGACCAGGGCCATTATGGCAGTCCATCTCTATGGACAGGCGGCCAAAATGGGGGCTGTCAGAGAAATCGCAAAAAGACACCGCCTGTATTTGCTGGAAGACTGCGCCCAGTCCCATGGGGCGTCGTTTGAAGGCCGGATGACAGGGACATTTGGCGATATAGGCTGTTTCAGCTTTTACCCGACCAAAAATCTGGGGGCCTTTGGGGATGCAGGGGCGATTGTAACGGATCAGGCAGAACTGGCAGAACGGATCCGGATGCTCCGCAATTACGGCAGCAGAAAGAAATATTTTAATGAAATTGAGGGTGTCAATTCCAGACTGGATGAAATCCAGGCAGCATTGCTTTCAGTAAAGCTGTCCCATATGCAGGAGCTGACACAAGAGCGGATCCAGGCGGGGCGTTATTATGAAGAGGGGATCCGAAATCCCAGGATTGTCAAGCCGGCTGTCCGGGCAGGAGCGGATCATGTATACCATCAGTATGTAATCCGCTGTGAGGCCCGCGATGCGTTAAAAGCTTACCTGCTGGAAAATGGCATAGAAACACAGATTCATTACCCTGTTCCCCCTCACCTTGCAGAATGCTATCAGTATCTGGGGTTTCAGAGGGGATGTTTCCCTGTAACAGAGCGATATGCAGACGAGGTTCTCAGCCTGCCTCTTTATACAGGCATTACAAAGGAAGAACAGGATTATGTGATAACGGTTGTAAACCGGTTTCGGGCAGATTAACAGTCAGGGGAGATAACAATGCATGTGGTAAAATATGTATTCCAGCAGCATGGAGACGAGAGGGGAATGCTGGTGGCGCTGGAGGAATGTAAAGATATCCCCTTTGAGATAAAAAGGGTTTATTACCTGTATGACACGAAAAAAGAAGTCAGGAGAGGGTTTCATGCGCACCGTTCCCTGGAGCAGATCCTGATTTGCATCCATGGGAGCTGCCGCGTACTTCTTGATAACGGCGCGGAGAAGAAAACAGTATCCCTGGAAAAACCCTATGAGGGCCTTTACATAGCAAATGATATATGGCGGGAGATGTATGATTTTTCACCGGATGCGGTGCTTTTAGTGCTTGCATCCGATTTTTACAGGGAAGAGGATTACATCCGTGATTATGAAACCTTTAAGCGGGAGATGGGGAAAGGAAGAGAGAATTATGATGGGGATTGAGCAGGTACGCCTTCTTCAGTTTCAGGATCTTCAGTTTGAGGCAGGAAAACAGATTGAATTGGCCTGTCAGGAAGAAAATCGTAAGGGGGGGGGTATAGAGACGGTTCCATTTAAAATACGCCGTGTGTTTTATATGTATGCTTCCGACCATTCGGTGATCCGTGGAAACCACGCAAACCGGATTTCGGAGTTTGTGTTAATCAATGTTCATGGAAGCTCAAAAGTACGGGTCGATGACGGGATGGATAAAAAGATATTTGAACTGCCGGATCCACGCACGGGCCTCTATATTCCCCCAATGATATGGAAGGAAATGTATGATTTTTCACAAGGCAGCGTTCTTTTGTGCCTGTCCAGCCGGGAATATGATGCAAATGAATACATACGGGATTATGAGGCGTATATACGGGAGAATCGTTATGGGAAATTCTAAAGAAGAATCATATACGATTCTTGCCCTGCAGGGAATAAGGGGCGCTGCAATCCTGCTGATCATGATTTCCCATAGTAATCTGATTCAGAATAGGGACGGGGCAAACACAGGAGGATGGCTGGGCGCTATGGGAGTTTCCTTTTTTATCATTTTGAGCGGGTATCTGGCGGCCAGAAACAATTGGGAAAAGGAGCTGGGGCTATCCTGGATAAAAGGGGAATTAAGAAAAAAGATAAGAAAATTTTATCCGCTGCATGCAGCGACGCTTTGTTTGTCTTTACCGCTAAATAAGGCTTTGTTTACCTATGGAAACAGATGGAAAGGAATTACAGGGTTTATAATAAATGCCTGTTTACTGCAGAGCTGGATTCCGAGGCGCGAGCTGTATTTCTCCTTTAATTCTGTTTCATGGTATTTGACGCTGGCAGTTTTTTTTATTGCAGTAACGCCTCTTATCATTTTTATATTGAAAAAGCTATGCCTGACCTATATTATAATGATTCTCATCACAGGTTTTTTATCACAGTTTTTACTGGCATTTTCGGTTTCCGGAAGAATGGAGGCTCATTGGATTGTATATATCTGCCCAATCGTCCGAATGTTCGATTTTTTTGCCGGGGGGGGGCTGTACTGTATTGAAAAAAAAATAAACAGGGTGAAATACCGGGCTTCGTTAATCAATATAGTGACATCCGTAATCCTCGGGATCAATGTTCTGGCAGCAGTAATATCTCTAAAAGGCGGTCACGAGTTGTTTTCTGCCGCTGCATGGACGGCTCCGGCAATGGGATTGTTATTGTGTATGGTTTTGGAATGTCCTGGAAATAGGGTGAAGAAAATTTTGTTTGAGGACAGAGGGATTGTTTTTCTGGGGAATATCAGCTTTGAACTGTTTCTAATCCATCAGTTATGTATCCGATATGTATTAAAGATATCGTCCATGCTGGAAATGGAGGACAAGAGATATATATACATTGCGGCGTTAGGGGCGGCGGTTACGATGTCAGCAGTCTATCATAATGGAAAAATCAGATTCAGTTCATCAGAGAATGGATCCGGCAAATGGAGGAAAAGAAATTAAATATATGGATGATAAAACGGATAAGAAAATGTATCTTAGGAAATTGCACAAAAATGATGCCAGATTCATGCTGGAATGGATGCATGATGAAAATGTAACATCAGGGCTTAAGAAAAAATTCCATTTAAAAACACTGGAGGATTGTATTGGGTTCATTGAAAACAGTTATAAGGATGATAACAGCCTTCATTTTGCAGTAGCAGATGAAGGAGATATCTATATGGGGACAGTAAGCCTTAAAAATATTGACAGAGAGAAACGCTGTGCAGAATTTGCAATTGCCATGAGAAGCTGCGCAATGGGAAAAGGATTTTCTGAGTATGGAATGAGAGAAATCTTTCGCATTGGGTGGGAGGAGTTGGGGCTAAACATGATTTATTGGAATGTTTTAAAAACAAACCGCCGTGCTATTCGGTTCTATGAAAAAATGTATCTGGGCAGTCAGTCAGCGGATTTTGGAGTTTCGAGGAGGGGATATACGGCCAAGCAGGGGGAGTCCCTTACCTGGTTTGTTGCGTATCGGGAAAAAAGGATATAACAGCAGACTGCTGTCTGAATCCGGCTATTCATATTTTGGGAGGATAGGCGGATCTGGAGGAGAGTGTAAGGATAGCGGGAAATAAACGGATTCGATGGAAAAACAGAATGGTTACTGATATTAGTGAACAATGTAAGGAGTGTTCAGCATGTTTAAAAGAAGTATAAAAATTATCTGCTTTATGCTGCTGTTTCTGTCTTTGCTGTCAGAAACCACCTATATGCTGAGGGGTGAAAGCGATATAAAGCAGAGATTTGCCGGATTTTATTATCAGCCCAGGGATACGCTGGATGTCATATACATTGGCTCCAGCCCTGTCCATCCATACTGGTCCGCAGCTCTGGCCTGGGATGAGTATGGCTTTACCTCATGGCCTCTTGCCACGAATGTCCAGCAGCCCGCGTATGCGGTTTATTTGCTGAAAGAGGCTATGAAACGGCAGAATCCACGGGCAGTGGTTTTTGAGCTCAGAATGTTTGCAACGCCTCAGACTGCGTTTGACGAGAGAGATACGTACGAAGCCTTTGTGAGAAATGTAACCGATAACCTGCGGTATTCATTTAACCGCTACAGCCTGATAAAGAATACGGTAAAACCTTCGGAAGATTTAACGCCATATTATTTTGACATCATAAAATATCATTCCCTCTGGAAACACGTATCAAAATCGAATTGGGGCTATGTCCGTTTTTCAAAAAAGGATGAAAACAGCGGCCATTTAATCCGTGATGATGTGATCGATTTATCAAATGCATGGCACGACTATTCCGATATCACAGAATCATCACCCATGCCGCCGGAACAGGAGGAGGTTTTGCGGAACCTGCTGGACTACTGCCGGGAAAACAGGATCCCTGCGCTGTTTACCGTGAATCCTTACACGGATATCCAGGAGGAGACGCAGAAGCAATTTAATTATATGAAGACAATCGTGGAAGAAGAATACGGCTACCCGTTTATCAATTTTAATCTCCTGTATGATGAGCTGGACATTGACTTTGCACGGGATTTCTACAACGGCGGCCATATGAATACAAACGGCGCGGTGAAATTTACGCGCTATCTGGCAGCCTTCTTATCTGAACACTATAACCTGGAGGATAAGCGGCAGAATGAAGAGTACAGTTCCTGGAACGCATCCTATGAAATCTGGCGGAAAAGGGCTGACGCAGCGATTGAAACGATCAACACAAAAGTAAAGGAAGGAACCTACGATGAATGAATTAAACTACCCATTCGATCCCGATTTCATTCTCAAAAAGCGAAAGTCCCTCAAAAGGGCCCTGAAGGCGCCGGGGGGGGGGTACAAATCGGATCTGCAGACGCATCGCCGTCCTTGGCGGCTCTACCACGCATGACATTATAGAAATTCTGGAGCTTTTTCTTCTGGACAACGGCATTCAGCCCGAATTCTACGAATCCGGTTACGCCCAGTATTTCCAGGATGTCATGTTTGACAGCCCGGAGCTGACGGCGTTTTGCCCGGATCTCATCTACATTCACACAAGCACAAGAAATATAAACGCATTCCCCGTCGTAAAAAATACGGAGGAGGAAATTGACGCCCTCCTGGAGGAGACATACGCGCCCTTTGAGGCCATGTGGCAGAAGATCGAAACGGTTTATCACTGCCCCGTGATCCAGAACAACTTCGAGCCGCCCCATTACCGCCTCCTGGGAAACCGCGACGCATGGGATCCGCACGGCAGGCTGCACTTTGTAAAACGCTTAAACGCCCGGTTCTGCGCCTATGCCGCGGCCCACGAAAACTTTTATCTTCAGGATATCAGCTATCTGGCCTCCTGCTATGGGCTGGATAAGTGGTCGGATCCCTTTTACTGGCATATGTACAAATACGCCTGCGCGGTTCCGGCCATCCCGGCGCTGTGCTTTAACCTGGCGAATATCGTGAAGTCCATATTCGGGAGGAATAAAAAGGCGCTCGTCCTGGATCTGGACAATACGCTCTGGGGCGGAGTGGTCGGCGACGACGGGCCGGAGGGGATCGAGATCGGGCAGGAGACGTCCGCAGGGCAGCTCTACAGCGAGTTTCAGGCGTACATAAAGGCGCATAAGGACATCGGGATCCTCCTGGCCGTTGATTCCAAAAACGAGGAGGAGAACGCCCTGGCGGGCCTGCGGCGGCCGGACAGCGTTTTAAAGCCGGAGGATTTTCTGGTTATCCGGGCCAACTGGGAGCCCAAGGATGAGAACCTGCGCCGGATTGCAGAGGAGCTGAATATCGGGACTGACAGCCTTGTATTTGTGGATGATAATCCGGCGGAACGCCACCGGGTGAGGACAGGGGCCCCGGAGACCGCGGTTCCGGAGCTGGGACCGCCTGAGACGTACATCCGCATCCTGGACCGCAGCGGCTTCTTTGAGGCGACGGGATTCTCGCAGGATGACATAAAGCGGAATGCGATGTATGAGGCCAATGCGGCCCGGAAAAAGCAGGAGGCCGGGTTTGACAACTATGAGGAATACCTGCGCTCCCTTGAAATGCGGGCGGAGATCCGGCCTTTTTCGCCGCTCTATATGGCGCGGATCGCGCAGCTCACGAATAAGAGCAACCAGTTTAACCTGACCACCCGGCGGCACAGCCAGGCCGAAATGGAGGAGAAAGCGGCAGATCCGGGGTGTATCACGCTGTATGGGAAGCTGGAGGACCGGTTCGGGAATAATGGCGTGGTGTCTGTGGTATACGGGCATTTCGGGAAAGGAGAAGCGGAGGATATCGGGCCAAAGTCAGACAGGGAGGCCGCAGGGGGAGGAAAGACCGGTATAGCTGCGAGGGAAGAAAAGGACAGCGCAGCCGCAGGGGAAGGAAATCCGCATGGAGGCGCAGAATCGTTCCACATCGACCTGTGGCTCATGAGCTGCCGGGTGCTGAAGCGCGGTATGGAGTTTGCTATGATGGACGCCCTTGTAAAAGAATGCCTGGAACGGGACGCCCGGGAAGTATTCGGATATTATTATCCCACCGCAAAAAACAGGATGGTAAAGGATTTTTACGCGCTCCAGGGCTTTGATAAGATATTAGAGGATGAGGCAGGGAACTCGGTCTGGCGGCTTGACCTGTGCGGCGGGTATGAAACAAAAAATCATGTGATAAAAGTGGAGGAAAAACAGGATGAAGATGACAAGGGAAAACGTATATGAAAAACTGAACGGCGTATTCCGGGATGTATTTGACAATGAGGATATTACTGTAAACGACGCTACAACAGCGGATGACATTGATGACTGGGACTCCCTGGAGCACATCAACCTGGTGGTGGCGGTGGAGAAATGCTTTGGCATCAAGTTCACTATGGGGGAAGTGACGGGTATGAAAAATGTGGGGGAAATGGCGGATATTATTTTGGGAAGGATTGGATAGAGAAACATGAAGCTGCATCATGTGGGATATTTAACAAAAAACTTACAGGATACCCGGCGGGAGTTTGCCCTGCTGGGATTTTGGGTGGAACAGGAGGCAGCGTTTGACCCCCTGCGGAAGCTGGATATCGCTTTTTTAAGAAACGGCGCGTACCGGGTGGAGCTGGTTGAGCCGAAAGGGGAAGCTTCGCCGCTGTTCCCGCTGCTGAAAAAGTATAAGAATACGCCTTATCATTTATGCTATGAGACAGACAGTCTGGGGGAGGAGATCCGGAGAATGGAGCAGGGGGGATACCGTGTGATCCAGGAGCCTCTGGATGCGCCCTGCATCCAGGGCGGGACCGTGGCTTTCCTGATTCATCCGGATATGGGGATTGTGGAGCTGCTGGGGCGGGAGGGGCGGTTATGACGTTTACGTCCTTTTCGTTTCTCCTGTTTTTCACGTTCCTTCTCTGCCTGTACTACCTCGCGCCGGATCGCCTGCGCACCGCGCTTCTTGCCGCGGCCAGCCTGTTATTCTGCTGGTTTGCCGGCGGGAGGCGGATGCTTTTTTCACTTCTGCTATCCACAGCCACTGTCTGGTACGCGGCGGTGCGCATGGAGGCTTCCGGGACGGAACGCGCAAGAAAGGCGTGGTTTTACGGGACGCTTGCGCTGAACCTTGGCATCCTGGTTTTGTATAAATATTTGAATTTTTTTGTCTACACCGGCCGCATTGCCGGGAGATTTTTTCATCAGGAGCTTCCTCTGCGGGAAATTTCCCTGGCCGCGCCGCTGGGGCTTTCTTTTTACACGCTGCAGGTTCTGGGATACCTGATTGATGTGTCGCGCGGAACTTGCAAAGCGGAGAGGAATCTCCTGCGCTATGCCGCTTTTTCCTGTTTTTTCCCGCAGCTTGTGACAGGGCCGATCAACCGCTATGAGGATATGGAAAAGACGCTGTACGGGAAAAAACGGTTTGATTATGGGCAGGTAACCTTCGGGCTCCAGCGGATGGCCTGGGGATTTTTCAAGAAGCTGGTCATCTCTGAGCGGATGGCGGTGCTGGTGAATACGGTATACGGCGATTATCAGACGTATACCGGGCTTTACATCGGCTTTGCAACCGTGTGCTTCGCATTCCAGCTCTACACGGATTTCTCCGGGGCCATGGATATCGCGCTGGGCGCTTCGCAGGCTCTTGGGATCCGTATGGCGGAAAATTTTGACACGCCCTTTTTTGCGCCTTCCGTGACGGAATACTGGAGGCGGTGGCACATCACGCTTGGGACGTGGATGAAGGAGTATGTGTTCTATCCGGTTTTGAAGTCGGAATGGTGGATCCGGATCGGGGAAAGAGCCAGGAAACGCCTTGGGAAGAAGAGGGGAAAGAAGGTTCCGACCTATCTGGGGATGTTTGTTCTCTGGTTTACGGTGGGGATGTGGCATGGAGGGGCGTGGAAATATATTATCGGATCCGGCCTCCTGCACTGTTTTTATATCGTAGCCGGGCAGATGCTGGAGCCGGTGTTTACAAAGACAGCCCGCCTGCTGCGGGTCAATACGCAGTGCTGGAGCTGGAGGTTGTTCCAGGGGCTTAGAACCTTTTTCCTGGTCTGCATTGGCTTTGTGTTTTTCAGGGCGTCCAGCGCGGGGGATGCTGTGAGAATGTTTAAGGCATCACTGGCTTTTAATCCCTGGATTTTTACGGATGGGTCGCTGCTCCGTCTGGGGCTTGACGCGCAGGACTTTACGGTGGGCCTGTTATCGCTGGGGGTATTGCTGGCTGTATCGCTTCTGCATAGCCGTTTCAAGGCGCAGGGAAAAACGGTGCGGGGCGTTCTGGCGGGGCAGAATCTTGTATTCCGCTGGCTGGTTTATTATATGCTGGTTTTTTCTGTGCTGATCTTTGGCTTTTACGGGCCGGGGTATGACGCGGGGGAATTTATTTATCAGAATTTTTGAGACAGGAGAGGAGGCGGCGGTTCTGCCGCCTTCCGGAATCTTTACACAGTTTCAGGAGCCAGTCCCGGCTCCTCATTTTTATATTTTTCTAAATCACATTGCGGCATATCGTTCTTTGACGTCATTTCATGAGTTCCCGTATAAATTTATTATCTCAAACTTCCCACACCGATTGGTGTGCTGAACCTTGAAAAATCAATACTTTAGTCCATAAAAAAGGCACAAACCTG
>NZ_CALPCY010000060.1:0-28162 GCF_943193115.1 Otoolea muris | reverse complement strand
CAATAAGCAGGCAAAAATATATGAGGCTCTCGGAGTGAAGGTACCAACCTCGTCATGTTAACTCCGAGAATCCAGGAAGCATACCTTATAACGATGGGCTCCACAAGCTGCTCAATGACTATCGTTCTCTGATCATTCCCATCATAAACAAGAGCTTCGGAACATTATTCTGGGCAGAAAAAATCGTCTTTTCCCCAAGCGAACACTTCCTGAACCGCCAGAACGGCAATGAGGACGAACGGATTACGAATACCATTTTAAATATATGGAAAGGAAACCAGTAAAGGAAGGAGATCGGTTATGGGCGGAAAAATTTTGGTATATGAAGCATAGGCTATAAAAAAGAAGGTATAAAGGAAGGCATTAAACAGGGCATCGAAGGAACGTTTTCCACAATTAAAGAATTTAGGCATCCAGCCACAGAACATCCTAGATCATCTCAACATGGAATCTTCCAAAAAATATATGTAAAAATCATGTGCCAATCCTGTATCTGATCCGCAGGACCGACACATGATTTTAAGATTCAGACAAAAATATAGCACAAAGTGCAACGTGCAGATGGCGGAAATAGTTTTCAAATACACTCTAAAGCTTAGAAACTGTACAGAAAAATCCCGCGCAGCCCGCACAAGTTATTTCTGCACAATTCCTTAGAAACCTATTCCCGGAAGATAATCAACCCCTACTGAAACAACTGTCCATACCAGCAGCGCTGTAATTGCTACAAATACTGCAATACAAAGCTTCCCCTGCTTTCGCATATTCCTGACAACGGTATCACGATCCTGCCCTGGTTTTAATTTGACTTTATCAGCCGGGGTAATTAACATGCTAACGCCCATTATTAATATAGAAATAAGCGCCACACCGACAGAACCATACATGACAATATAGTACATTCTTTCTATCCTCCATCCTTATTCTCTGCCAAACCATTTCGGCGCGATCAGGTATAATACGGCATTAAAAGGCCGCATATTGCAAGCAGAACCGGCACATCATTCTAAGATTCCGATCGCATTATATCCGCTCCCCCGCTCCGTCCGTCATCAGCCGTACAGACTGGCCGTTGACCTCCACCGCCTCTTCAGCGGGTATCAAAATATACTTTCTCCCGTCGATGATTCTGGTTTCCAGAAGGTAGCTGTCCTCCGGGGCGACGCTGATCGATGCCTGGGCGGTTTTAAGCTCAAATTTTCCTGTATCAATCAGGTTAGCGGGATTGAGAGCCGCGCCCGCCCCAAACTGTTCCCCGCAGCTTTCCTGAAAGACGTTTATCCGCTCCTCCGGAATATCGCAGTCCCGTAAGATATTGCCGATATCGTCAACGGCCAGGGTAAGAGGCTCGGGATCCTTACTCTCCTTATGACGCGCGATCTGATCCGTCAGCCGCTCCTGGATCGCCTGCACAACCTCTACGCTGTATGTATCCTCAAGCGCGCCGGCCAGCGCGCCCTCAAACGCCTCCCGCTGCTCAGCGGCGGACATGGGCGGGTCGGTGTGAAATACGGCGTCGATAAATTCCTGATGGATCTCGTTTGGCTTGCGGGAATAAAACAGGGCGTTATGGATGTTCGCCGCCCGATCGTCAAAGGCAGGGAACAGAAAGCCCATCTCCGGCGCGGACACCACCTGCCCTGTGGTGTAATGGAACTCATTATCCCCCGGAAAATAGCCGAGCTCCGGCTTGCCGGGCTTCACCGGGCAGACGCAGCAGAGAATATAGGAAAATACCTCCTCTGAAGCGTCGGAGACAAGCGCGTCATCCCTCCCGCGGCGGGGAACGTCGTAGGCGTCGCAGGCCAGCAGGAGCAGATAGCTGCTGTCGCCCATATCCAGGCTGTTTACCACATTCTGATAAAAGGTATTGCGCGCCTCCCCGTCCTTTAAGGCGCTTTGGCGAAGCGCACAGAGAAGACGGTGCTCGTCGCCCTCCATCACCTGTTTCGTCGAAAACGCGATGTCAATCAGATTCTTTCCCAGCCTTCCGGACAGGGCTTTTTTCAAAAGGCCAAGATACTTTTCCGCCTCCTCCTGGGACATCGCCCCCAGGGACTCGTCCAGGTTGGAGACGATTTCCTTACTGCCGTTTACAAAGCAGCCATAGATACGGCTGACAGCGTTTTTCTCATAGCCCCACCGGCGGCGCAGCTCGCTTATTTCTTTTTGATTCATATAAAAACCTCGCTGATTCTGTAGAGTCGCGCTTTTCGGATCTGCATCCATATCCGGAAGGCGCGGTATTCTCTATTGTAGCTGATAGCAGCGGAAAATGCAATGCATACAAAAGAAAACGCCTCTCCAGCAGCGAGAGGCATCTTCTTTATTTTTAGGGAGGAGAGCTGAATAAAATCAGCTCAGTATTATGAAAAAAATCTTATAAGCATTGTTTGGTTGCTATGGTTAAAGTATAGAATGAAATCATGAAGAAATCGTGATGGTTATGTAAACGGTGTTTTAAAAAATTATGAATGGAATGTGAACATCTACATCAGCAGCGCGTTCCATAATGGCTATGCCGCTTTCATCATACCCGGTAATTGCCTCAGCCGCCGCATAATCCACAGCAAAAAGGAAGACATATGTGAGTATGCTCCCAATGCCTTCCTTTTCACTATCTCCTGCTCACTCTCAATGCTCCAGCATATTTTCAATAAATATCCCATACCCTCTGGTCGAGTCCTGGATGAATACATGTGTCACAGCCCCGATCAGCTTCCCATCCTGGATGATCGGCGAGCCGGACATGCCCTGTACGATCCCTCCGGTCAGGGCGAGCAGCTCCGGGTCTGTGACTTTTATAATCATATCCTTACTCTTGCGCGCGGTTGAATAGTCCACCTTCTGGATCTCGATCCGGTAATCCTTTACCTCCCCGGACACGCTGCTGCGGATATAGGCCGCTCCTTTTTTTACATCCTGCCTGTAGCCCACCGGGACCGCGTCGCTTTTGATGCGGTTGCGGAGCTTGTCGTTTACGACGCCGAAGATGCCCTCGTTTGTGTTTGCCTCTATGCTTCCCAGGCGGGACTGGCTGCCGTAATAGATCACGCCGGACATGACGCCGGGCTTTCCGAAGGTTCCCTTGTCGATCCCCATGATCTCTGTGTCGTAGACATCGCCGCCGGAGGACTGCACCAAAAGCCCTGTATCGCTGTCGCTGATTCCGTGTCCCAGGGCCCCGAAGTCTCCGTTGGTGCACAGGTACGTCATGGTCCCGATGCCCTGCGTGTCGTCCCGGATCCACAGGCCGAGCTTATAATCGCCGTCTGCGGTCTGCACCGGCGTCATTTCGACCTTCATCTCTTCCCCGTCGCGGCGGACGTTTAACGTCAGCGGGCGGCTCCCCGCATCGTTGACCGCGTCAATCATATCCCTCTTGTCAAAGGCAGGAATCCCGTTTATGGCCTCAATGTAGTCGCCAGATTTAAGTACCCCGTCCGCCGGTTCCACCGTATCCCCGGCGGTGGTGGTCACCTCGCCGGTTCCGATCACCATCAGCCCGTCTGATTTCATATAAATTCCAATGGGCACGCCGCACGGAATGGCATATTTTGTGTCTGAGACGGCAACTTCAATCTCCTTTAAATTCAGCACGCCGAACAGCTTCAGATTTAAGCGGTAGGTTCCCTCATTTTCCGAGTAAAGAGAGAACGGCTCATTTAACTGAAGATGAATTTCGTCTGACGGGATATTGGAACCATTGTTCAGAAGAACTTCCTTGCTCTCACTGTGCAGCGACACCTTCACAGGAAGCGAAAAATGAAAGTTTTCCTCCTGATCCACCACCACATTCAGCCGATCCGGAACCGCCCGGTACACAAAGAAACAGGACAGTCCTCCGGCCGCCACAAGACCGCTCCAAAAAAGCGCCGCAAAAAATCGTATAAACCTTCTTTTTCCGCTCACCTTTCCTTCCTCCTTACACAATTGTTGCCTTCTTTTTTAATTCCATTCAGCAATCTTAGTATGTGACGTAAAGGAGGAAATCAACCGATCATTTTCTTACTGGACTTTCCTTTTTTTGTAACTGAAATGTAACCATTCAGGCTGTCTGAACGGCTGTATCGAAACGCTGGCCCGCGGCGCCAAACCTTATTTCAGCTTCCCAAGTATCATCACAACTGCCGTGATGATCAGAACCACCACAAAGATTCCGCCCATTCCCTTTCCCATAATTTCCAGAGAAACCAAAAAATTATTCCACATCATCAGACCTCCCGCTTACAGATACTGGCTGACCAGCTTGATAACCAGCCCGCCGGCGATGACGGACGCAATCTGTCCTGACACATTTGCGCCTACCGCGTGCATCAAAATAATATTTCCCTTTTCCTCCTCAGAGGCAAGCTTCTGGACAACCCTGGAGGACATCGGAAAGGCCGAGATCCCGGCCGCGCCGATCATGGGGTTGATTTTTTCTCTTAAAAACAGGTTCATCAGCTTTGCAAACAGCACGCCGCCTATGGTGTCAAAGATAAATGCCACCAGGCCGATTGCCATAATGGCCAGGGTATCGACGCGCACAAAGTCGTCTGCGCGCATGCTGAAGGAAATGGTGATTCCCAGCAGAAGCGTGATTAAGTTGGTCAGCTCGTTCTGGGCCGTGTTTGAAAGCGTCTGCAGGACGCCGCATTCCCGGATCAGGTTTCCGAACATCAGGAAGCCGACCAGAGCCACGGACGCCGGCGAGATCATCCCCACGATGACGGTTACAATAATCGGGAAGAGAATCTTTGTCGTCTTTGACACCGCCTTCGGGCTGTAGGCCATATGGATTTTCCTCTCCTTCTTTGTCGTAACCAGCTTTATGGCGACTGGCTGGATGATCGGCACCAGGGCCATGTAGGAATAGGCGGCT
The DNA here is from genome assembly GCF_943193115.1 of Otoolea muris. NCBI lineage: Bacteria > Bacillati > Bacillota > Clostridia > Lachnospirales > Lachnospiraceae > Otoolea > Otoolea muris. Next base: position 23,298 of record NZ_CALPCY010000060.1, on the reverse strand, counting down.
ACCGCAATGGCGCCCACATAATTGGAGTGCATAATCTGGGAAACCAGGATCGACGTCGGCCCGTCGGCCGCTCCGATGATGCCGATGGATGCGGCGTCCTTTAAATCAAATCCCAGCAGCGAGGCCAGGCTGATGGCAAAAAAGATTCCAAACTGCGCGGCCGCGCCGAACAGGAACATGATCGGCTGCGACAGAAGGGGCCCAAAGTCAATCATGGCCCCGATTCCGATAAACAACAGAATCGGCAGCGCTTCCGAAGCCTCGATGGTCGTCTCAAACAGCCACTGAATCACGCCGTGCATCTCGCCGATTCCCGGCATCATCTGATCAATGACGCCGGATAAGGGCAGGTTTACCAAAATCGCGCCAAAGCCCATGGGGAGCAGGAGCGCCGGCTCATACTCTTTTTTCACAGCCAGCCAGATAAGCGCCGCGCCTACCGCATACATAATAAGCTGCGCCCATGTGACTGACATAATTCCTTCCAATAAATAATCCATGCTCATTCCTCCTTTACCGTTTGTTTCGTACCGTTTATTTCGTACCGCTTGTTAATAAGAGTATTGCTGTTTCCGGCCTGTATTATGCCCCGGCTTTTTCGGAGCCGAAAAAAAGAGACTTCCAGCATATTTACATATGCTAAAAGTCTCATTCCTCTACAATATCATACAGGCATGTAACCATGGGCGCACAGCCCAGGGTATGTTGATTACATGTTGCAACTACTCCCTTTTAACAGGTTCATATTACCATAAGTTTCCAGACGCGTCAAGGTCTTTATCTGGTTTCCTCCATGCTGACGCCCGCGATCTTGATATTGACCTCCAAAACTGACAGTCCGGTCATGTTCTCAATCGCGCTTTTCACCCTGTCCTGAACCTTCTCTCCGACTTCGGGAATGCTGTAGCCGTACTTCATATTCAGCGACAGCTCCACGCTGACCGTCGCTTCCGTCACAGCCACCTTCACGCCCTTGCTTAAGTTCTTCATGCCCAGCTTTCCCACCAGCTCATTGGTAATATTGCCGGCCATGGAATCAACTCCGTCCACCTCGGTCGCCGCCAGCCCTGCGATAATCGCGACCACTTCGTCCGCGATCTGCACTTCCCCGACACCGGCTTTTTCACTTGCTTTACGTGTATTTCTGTCGTCCGCTTCTTTTGGCACTGCTCTTACCTCCTGTCTCCTTCGCTGAATCCATTATATCAGAAAGGACATGGTTTGCAAAGAAGTTTTCCCGGGTTCGGCTTATTTTATGTATCGATGGGGATGTTTGTAGCTAATGTCTTTTTTAGCGGTGAAGTAAATGCGGGTTATGGTTAATGTGAAAGGGCCGCCAGCAAAATTTACCGCCGGGTGAAACTGAAGCATATCAAAACGGAAATCAAAATTTTCATATAGGGCATAAATATAGTATATTTTCTCATAATTTTGCAAGCATGATAAAAACTGGAAAAATTGCATACTTATAACAGAAATGGAGTCCGTCAGGATCTCATTTCTGCCTATCGAAGTGGCAAACTCAGGTCATAACACATGTTTTTTTCAGAGGTATTTGAAAATTCAGGATTATATGAATGACAACAGAAACCATTTTGAGGTTATCTTAGCTTTAAACTCTTCAAACAAATCGTCTTTAGTTTCTGCGTATTCATCTTCGATTAAGTCAAACTCCTGTAGGTACGCATTGTTGATGCGGTCAATAGCTGTCTGGATTCAGTCAAATTCTTTTTGTTAAGCACTGTAATATACACTACTTTTATATGCATAAACATATGTTCTGTCTGTTTAAATGAAGAATAATATGGTAAACTAACATTGTGTTTTAAAAATGAATCATTAAGACCATGATACAAGGGGAGACTATAATGGGATCAGGACGAAAGCTTGTTTGTTTGATATTAGTGCTTGGAATCAATTTCTGTCAGAATTTTATGGTTGGTGACAGTAATATTGGTTTTATCTCGAAAGCGTATCCAATGAAGAACGGATACCTCTGGCGGGCAGCGTGATAACAAAAATAAGAGTGTATTGGGAAATAGCATTTTCATTATTATGGGAACCCTCCTCATGTACATATAGACAGTGTTTGTTTATATTCTGGCGGAAATACAAATAGTGGCGCGATATATAATAACAATTCAACGTCAAATAATGTATCATACATAAAAACGCAACAGACGATTCAAGAAGAGTCTGTTTTTTGGGAAAACGGGCCTTTATGATATTAACGGCAAATTATTTTACTTTGAATCCGATGGAGAATGGGATGTCAATTACTATGAAGAATATTATTATGAGGAATAATTTTAGATAATTCAGGCCTTATGGTGTTTTCCTGGAAAAAGACAGGTATAGTGAATGATGGGTATGATTGTATATTTAAAATAGTGTGTAGTTATTCTGGAAGTATCATACACATGATTTAATATGGTTTATTATCTGTTGACAATAATCTGACAACGGATTTTTAAACAAAAATAAATAAAATACGGAGGAAAAAATGTTAAAGAAGGAAAAAAGTATTGAGACACCACAATTAAGAATTGTTGGAAATGCGATGGCATGGGGAGAATCGGTGATACAACTTTCAAATATTTCAAGCGTTTCAACAGTTCCACTTGAATTAATACCATTTCCGCTAGGGGCAGTTATAACGTGTTTGATAGGAATGGCGTTATGTTCATTTAAGACTGTGGGATGGATTGGCGTTGTTTGTATAATAGCTGGGGGTGTGTATTTAGCATATTGGTATCAAGAAAATGAAACTATAAAAACGCAAAAAAGCTTGATTGTTCTTATGAATTCCGGCAAGGTATTTACTTTTATATTTTATGATAAAAAATTTCTTGACCAGGTATTTAAAGTATTAAGTTCAATTATAGCTGAAAAAAGAAAAGAAGGACAGAATATAAAAATAAATATCAGTAATAGCAATATAAGTGGAGATGCAAAGATACTAAATGATTTATTTATTTCACAATGATAAAAATGTATTACATTAAGGAATTCAATTGCATCACTGATATGATTATATACAGAAATGCTTTCCTAAAATAAGTATTCTATATAATTAAATTTAATTTTGGAGGATAAAATATATGGGGATCAATATTAATATAACCAACAGTGAAATAACTGATCAGGCAAAACTTATGAATAATATGACAATTAATTCAACCAGTAATGTAAATGTAGGAATGAATAATGTAAAGATTGGAAATCAGGCTGAGATTTTAAATAATATGACGCAAGATCAGTTTGATGAATTTATTATACAAATAAAGGAGCAGGTAAATTTACTCAATAAAACAGATGCAGAATATTCTACAATTAAAAATATGCTTTTAGATATACAAAAAAATAATAGTTCAGCTAGAGAAATTGTACGGCATTATCTTCCTGATTTATTTACAGGAACATTAAGTGGTATTGCCTCTAATATTATAAGTAATATAATGATGCGGTGAAATACTTTTATTGATGGATTACAAAAAGCCAGTACAGCATTGCTTAAATTTCGGTGAATAAATCGCTTGATATCGGTGTCATCTGTGCGTCTGCAAAGCGACGGCATAGTGGTGCCTACGTTTAGCTCGCAGCGTGCAGGGGGCGTTGATAGCGAGTGATTTATTCACTAGAATTTAGGCAATGCTGTATTAGCTATGCCAAATATGCGGATAAAAACTCACGGCGAGCCGATAACATAGCCCTTGCCGGCTTCTATATCCAACAGAAACCCGTAGAAAACCGCCGGTGCTTAGCGAGGTCTTTTCGAGCTTAGCATCCGCTGCGCTTTTCTCCGAGCGGAAGCGGGGTTTCTGTTGGATATAGAAGCCGGCAAGGGCGGCTCTCTCACCCCCCCCCAGACTGTCCGAAAACTAACAATTGATGTGACTCTATCCCATTTTCATTACAGTTTTCGGCATTAAAGTGGGAGATGTATTGGCAATTTATGCCTGTTTTCTCATTGTTAGTGGGAGAAAATTTTCCATCCTTTGAGTTTTCGGACAGTCTCCCCCTCCCGCAATAACCCCTTCTACTTCAGCCTCCCAATCTCCTCAAACCTCTTATAAGCGTCCGCCACCGCACTGATCACGCTGCTCCTGAACCCCGCATCCTCCAGCGTCTTCACCCCAATCATCGCCGGCCCGGCCGGAGAGCATACATCGTCCTTTAATCCCTCCAGATGCTTGTCGCTCTGCAGCAAAAGCTGCACGGTCCCCAGGATTCCCTCCAGCGCGTACCGCCTGGCCTGGGGCCTTAAGAGCCCGTTGTACACGCCCCCGTCCGCCAGTGAATTGGCAAACATGGCGATAAATGCCGGCGATGTGGAGGTCAGTACCGTGCCGGCCACGAACTGGGAGGGCGGGAGGCTGTCAAAGCCGCCGGATTCCCTCATGATATAGCGGAATTCGTCCTCCTGCTCCTTTGTATAGCTTTCGCCCTGCTCGATCAGGGTAAAGCCTTTTCCGATCAGGCAGGCCGTATTCGGAAGGATCCGGATCACCGGCGCATTCTTTCCCTCCAGCTCAAGCTCTTTCACATACGTTGAAACCTCCACGCCGGCTACGATGGAGACAATGATCGTTTCCTCCCCTGCCGCCGCGCATGCTTCAAACGCCGGCTTTACCTCCTCCAGCACGCCCTTCAGGAATTGCGGCTTTACGCAGAACACCACATAATGGGCCGCCTTTACCGCTTCTGTATTTGTGGGGACAAACCGGCAGCCCAGCCGGTCTGCGAGCTCCTTTCCTTTTTCCTGCACAAAATCCGTTACCACTACCTCTGAGGGATCAACGCCCTTGCAGGCGGCCGTCGCCAGAGCGGTTCCCATCGTGCCGCTTCCGATAAACGCAATCTTTTTCATGTCCTGACCATCCTTTCAGTATATTTATAATATATTAATTTTCGTTTATAAAGTCCCTTCCGTTTCAGAAGGGCGCGGGCTGTAATTATGAATGGATAAATTTTCTCTTAAACTCCAGCACGTGGTTTTTCTGGACCTGGATCAGATGATCCACATCCCTCTCCTGAATATACCGGCAGATATCCTCGTGCGTACCGATATCCATATCATCTATGGCTGAAAGATTCACCTGGTTTAAAAACAGCAGGCGGATGCTTAAATCCTGATAATTATTCATTTCCTTTTCCAGAAACGGGTTCTTTGTCATAGAGGAAACCGTCCTGTGGAACGCCCGATCCAGAAGAACACGCTTCTGCAGATCCGTCTCCCCGCGCAGAGCCTCGATATCTTTTTTCAGATGCTCCAAATCCCAGTCTGTCCGGTTGAGCGCCGCCAGCTCAGATTCCAGAGGAGCAAGGGCAAAACGCATCTGATAGATGGACTCCACCTCGTAAATCGAAATCTCGTTTACCATAATACATTGGCGCGGGATAATTTTTACAAAGTTTTCCCAGGCCAGACGGTTCAGCGCCTCGCGGATCGGGGTCCTCCCCATCCCAAGCGTTTCCATCAGCCTGGCCTCCACTACGGCCTCGCCCGGTTTAAGCTGGGCCGTTATAATCATCATTTTAATCTTTTCATAAGCTATGTCACTGTCTCGCATTGCTGTTGTCTCCCCCTGATATATTCTACTATTCACTTCTGGAGCAGATCATACTCAGAGGCGAATCATTGTTTCTATTATACCGAAATTTGTATATAAATTCAATCATTCGTTTGTCTGGACGCAGCGATTATTATGGCCGGCGTCCGGACAGCAACGCCTTAAGCCATATGCCATTTACTGGCAATCGCCTCGGCAATGGGCAGCGGATCGGATTCATTATACATAACGTTGCGCCCCAGGAGAATCCCCCTGATATGATCAGCTATCCCGATCTCTTTTGTATATTCCCGGATCACGGCCTCCGGCTCGCTCTCTGCCTCGTCGGGCACGACCAGCACCGGGCATGTCGTTGCGGAGACGGGCACATGGTATTCCCCATTCAGCGGAACCTCAATCCATTTATTGGCCCCGGTACACCCGAGCGCGCCCACGACTCCCACGACCTTACAAAGGCTTTCGGAGTCCGTCTTCATCACAAAGCCCTTGTCCGCAGTCTCCACATAGAGCGCTTCTATAAATACCGGAAGGCCGTACTCTTCGGCCTCATTGATGGTATCCGCGCAGTATTGCAGCGTATATTTGCTTCTCTCATCCATGGGATTGAGGCGGATCATGAATTTCACGCCGTCCATATTCAGCTTTTTTATGCGCTTAACCGTAAAGCACGCCGGCATATCGTCCATTTCCCAGACTGTATTTTTCAGGCCGCCGCGGTTGACGGCGCCGACCAGCATCTTTCCCTTTAAAAATTCCTTTTCTCCCTCTTCTCTCCGGATCCGGTTGATGAGCATCAGATCCTCTATGATATCCGGAGTCGCCTCAATCCCGTCCACGGAATCGCTCGTGAGTATTCTCACCAGACGCGTTAAATACTCTCTGCGGTTGCTTAAACCAATAGGGTTTCCCTTATATTCACTGATCATCCTGGCATTGTGATCCGCGGCGGCGAAGACCAGCCGCTTGTGGGGAAAGCCCGGTCTTACCCTGGACGCCGCCTCTGCCTCGATAAGCCCGGGGTGAAAGGCTTTCATTTCATTCAGCTTCCTGAATACGTTTTCATTTAAAAATTCCTGACCGTTAAATTTCATATGTTTTATCATTCCTTTCCAAGGCACAAACAAATTGTGAAGGTTTTGTCAAATTCTTTCACTCTTCTCCTCAGGCAGTATTTGCGCAGTCCTGCTATTGGATGATTCGCTGCTTTCACAGTAAATACCCAGACAGTCTGAATCGTTTTGGCAGCCCGGCCATAAGACCGGACTGCCGCTTGCTTAGCAGCCCGCAGTTTCAGGGGGAGCGAACCGTTAAGCAGCGCCCCGCAGCCTTCTTTATGTACAGAGATTAGCCATGGCTGCGCGGCTTTGCAATTTGTCCCCGGGCGCAGACAGCAGGCGCTGTTTTCCCGGGAAAGAATTTTCAGACACGCTCTAACGCCCGTAGTTGATGACTGCCTCTATTTTGTCCATACCTCCTACATTGGGGGCAAACTGCTCGTACGCTTTTTGGGAAGCTTCTTTAAACGGTTCGCGATCCGGATATGTGATATTTACGCCTTTGGCTTTCAGCTCTTCCAGGTAATCATCCTCTGATTTTGAGTAAAGCTCTCTCTCAAGCTGAATCATATCCGCCGCCGCTTCCTCCACGATGGCCTTCTGCTCATCGCTTAATTTATTATAAAACTGCAGATCCATCAGAACCGGATTCACACATTCCAGCCAGCCCACGACAGCCCAGTTGGGGGCTACCTCGTAAAAAGCCTTCAGATAGTAGTTGGTATTCGCTGCCTCCGCTCCGTCCAGAACGCCGGACTCAAGAGAGGTATAGAGCTCATTGTACGCCATGGGCGTCGGGTTTGCGCCAAAGGCCGTGAAGCCGGCCATATTGGCTGTGCTCTCCTGCGTGCGGATCTTTAAGCCCGCCAGATCGTCCATGCTCCCGATCGGTTTTTTCACGGTCATGATATTCCTCGAGCCCATATCAAACCAGCCGAGGAGCTTAAAGCCCTGGGCCTCGCACTGAGGCGCATAACTCATGCCGATATCGTCAAGAACAGCGTATACATGATCCTTGTTTTCAAACAGCATCGGAAGCTCAAAGAGGCTCAGCTCGTCGATAAAGTTGGTCAGAACCGCATTGGCCGGATCCACCATCTCCACGGTGTGAAGCTGAAGTCCCTCAATTACGTCCCGCTCCGAGCCGAGCTGATTGTCGGGATATACCTCCACAACGATGCTCCCGCCCGATTTTTCCTCTACCTCCTCCTTAAAGGCGTTCGCAGCCAGGACTGCCGGCTCTGTAGCCGCCTGCGACAGGGAAAACTTGATTGTAACCGCTCCGGCGGACGGAGCCTTCCCCGGCTGCGCCGCCTGGCCTCCCTGTGTGGGCGCCGCCGCGCCGCCGCCTGACGAACAGGCCGTCATGGAAAAAGCGGTCATTGCCGCAAGCCCCAGGCTGATAAAACGGGATATTTTTTTCATAAAACCATGCCCTCCTTACAGTATTCTAAAATAGTTTACACACACGGTTACTCTATTTCACCAGGTTGGGAAGCCACATATAAAGGCCCGGAAAATAGGTAACGATGATGAGCGCCACCAGCATGGACGCGATGACCGGGAAGCAGAAGGGAACCACCTCCTTGATGGATTTTCCGGTCAGGCCGCATGACACGAACAGGGTTGCTCCGTAAGGCGGCGTCACATAACCGATCGCTAAGTTTACGCATACAATCGTCCCAAAATGCAGCGGGCTGATCCCGAAGCTCGCGGCAACCGGGAACAGAATCGGCATCAGTACAATGATGGCCGTAAAGCTTTCCATGAACATACCGATGATAAATAAAATGATATTTAAGAAAATCAGGAACAGGAACCGGCTGTGGATATAGGTGTTCATAAACGTCACCAGAAGCTGCGGAATCTGCCTGGCGGTTATAAACCACGAGAAGATATAGGCCGCGGCTGTGATGATGATGATCATGCTCGCGCTTTCCGCCGACTTTAACAAAAGCCGCGGCAGATCTTTGACCGTGATTTCCTTATATACAAACAGGGCCACGATTAGGCCGTACAGCACCGCGATCCCCGCGCCCTCTGTCGCGGTGAATACGCCGCCCACAATGCCGAAAATGATGATAAACGGGAGCCCGATGCCCGGCAGGGCGATCCAGGTCTTTTTCATGGCCGTCTTAAAATCAAACGGAGCCGTGGACACATAGGCGGAGCCTCTGCGGGAGGCGTGGATATAGGAATAGACCATCAGGGATACTCCCACCAGAATTCCGGGAATTATGCCGCACATAAAGAGCTGTCCGACAGAGGTATTGGTGGAATAGCCGATCAGAACCATCAGGATACTGGGCGGAATGATTGGCCCGATAGCGCCCGCCCCGGCCTGCAGGACGGATGCGAACCGCATGTCGTATCCCTTTTCCCTCATGGCCGGCATCAGAATCGCGCCCACAGCCGCCGTGTCCGCCGTGGAGGATCCGGAGATTCCGGCAAATACCATGGAGGCCAGCACGCATACCATGGCCAGGCTTCCTTTGAGCCAGCCCACCCAGGCTTCCGCAAATTCGACGATCTTCTGGGACAGCCCGCCCTCGTCCATCAGGTTTCCGGCAAACATAAACAGCGGGATCGCCATGATAGGCCAACTGTCAAGCCCTGTAAACATGCGCTGCGGAACCAGGACCAGCGGAAAATTTCCGTCCAGGATAATGGAAATCGTGGTCCCAAGCCCCAGGCCAACCGCGATGGGCGTTCCGATCAGAAAGAAAAACAGAATCCCTAAAAACAATGTCGCAATCATCCCTGGTATAACCCCCTTTCTAAGCTTTTGCCTCTGCCTCAGGCTGCGCCGCCCCGCGAAAACCGCCCTTTAAAAAGCCGATAAAGCGGATAACGGTTTCCATCAGAATCAGCGCGCCGCCCACCGGAAGAGACGCATATACATAGGACATCGGCATATTCAGAGCCGGCGAGGTCTGTCTCCCCGCATTAATCGTCAGAAAAATACCCTGGTAACATACAATTGAAAAAAATACGATTATAGATACAAAAACGATAAAATCCGTCGCTTTTTTTATGCGTTCCGGAAGCGATGCTGTCACGAGATCAATGGCCAGATGGCCGCCCTTTCGCATCATCACTGCAGAGCCCAGCATCACCATCCAGATCTGCATGTATCTGGCGAGCTCCTCTGACCAGGTAAGCGGCGCTCCCAGCGCATACCTGCAGACCACCTGGGCAACCACAAAGGTTGACAGCAGGGCAAGTACGATGATAACCGCCGCTTCATTGATTTTCCTGATAATATTAATTACTGTCATTCCCTCTCCACTCCTCTTTGATAAAGGCTGATCAAGCCTTTCTGCCTGTCTCGCCTGATCAGCCTCTTTGCTTCTCTTACACCCCTGCCGCGTTTTTGGAAATTTTAAATTTTCCTCTCCAGACCCGTTCTCTCATAGTAGGAATCCGGAATATCCTTCGGATCCTTGTACATCACCATCACGCACTTCCCGTCGCTGCCGATAGCCGGAACGTCCATGATAAATAATGGCCATCCAAACCACTTATACCATCCAAACTCCCACATCGTAGTGCAGTTTAAGCAGTAGCACTGGAAGCCTTCCTTGCCGTAGCAGCGCGGCTCCGCCTTGTCGAGCGTCTGAACCGTATCGGTGCATTCTGTCACCAGCCATCCGCCGCTGTTGCATCTCTGCAGCGTGAAGGTGATCTTCTCCTCATCCTCTTCCCAAATCTGATCCGCGTTGTCGTGGAGGGCTGACCAGAGAACAGCGCGGTTTTCTAAGAAATCTTCCATCGGGAAGTCTTTGTATGTAGCTTCTCCTGCTTTAAATTTCGCCATCCAGTCCTGCAGGCAGGGCGGGTAGCACCAGAGCGCGTAATCCTCCATACATTCAAAGATCGCCTCGTCCGGCGCCCATTTCTTAAAGTTTCTCAATGTCTGGTTTACCCAGCGCACCGCAAAATGATGGAAGCCCGTCTTTTTCTCCACATTGAGCTTATGCAGCTCCAATGCCCTGTCCATGTCGCCTGCCTTGATAGCGGCCTCGAGTTTATCAATATTTCTTACGGCATAATCGTTTCTGACTTTGTTAAGAACCTCTGTGTACATCTTCTTTTCCATATCTTCTCCTTTCCAGCAACTGTTCAGACAAGCTGAACTGTTACGGCATCTGCCCATGAAAATCTCTTCGCGATGAGGCAGATGCCTGCTGCCGCTGCGTTTTCGTACGGTCAGCGCAGCAGGTGCGCAGACCTGTCTGAACTGTTACCCTTTCTAACCGTTCAGACAGCCTGAACGGCTGCCCTTTCCGTCCGTATGCGGCAGTTCAAACAAGGCTTTTCCCGCCCGCCGCCCGTACTGTCAATATCCGTATTACCACTCCGTCTTCTTCCCGTACTTCTCATCTTCCGCGATCGGGAAGGTCACCTCCCTGCCCAGATCACCGGACTGATAAATGGCGCGGATGAATTCCAGCGTCCTCTTTCCTTCCGCGCCGTCCACCATCGGCTCGCGGTTTTCTTTAATGGCATGGATAAAATCTGTGAGCTGCCTTCTGTGGTTCTCGGTCGCCACATAGCCGGCTCCTGTCGCCGTGTCTCCGGAATCCGCCTTCACCTTGGTCAGGTAGTCGTCCTCGTTCATGCCTTCTACCTTCCACTCCACAATCTCTTCCTCCACGATCTTGATGGTGCCCTTCTCACCGTGGATCTCAATATGCCTCGGATAACCGGGACGGACCGCCGTGCTGCTGATAAGGCTTCCGAGCGCGCCGTTCTTAAACTTAAATACCGCGTTCGCCACATCGTCCACCTCGATATCAGGATGCAGGGTTGTCATATAATTGCCGGTCAGCCGCTCCACGTCTCCTACGAGGTACAGCATCAGGTCAATGAAATGAACGGTCTGGCTGATAAGGGAACCGCCGCCCTCGCCCTTCCAGGTTCCGCGCCATGCGCCGGATGCGTAATACTCATCGCTGCGGAAACACTTGCCGGAGCAGTCCACGGACAGAAGCTTTCCCAAACGGCCCTCGTCCAGCGCTTTCTTAATCATCTGCGCCTGATCCATGAAACGGTACATGAAAATCACGCCGAACTTTACGCCCGCCTCCTTACAGGCCGCAATCATCCGATCCGCCGCATTGCAGTCCACGGCAATCGGCTTCTCGCACATCACGTGCTTGCCGGCCTTCGCACAGTCCACAACCATCTGCTCGTGTAAGAACGGAGGCGTCACCACACAGACTGCGTCAATATCGTCGCGGGCAATCATGTCTTTATAATTTGTGTAATAGGACGGGATATTATACTCTCTGGCAAATGATTCGGCCACGTCCTCCTTTACATCGCAAAACGCTACGACCTCTGCCTCCGGAATGTCGCGGAGCGCCCCTGCGTTTAACGGGCCTGCCATACCGCCGCCGATAATGCCAAATCTGATTTTCTCGCTCATCTTTTCTATTCCTTTCTGCTGCGCTGTCATCGTTTATCGGGATCTGGATTTCTCGTTCCCGCCGGTCTGGCGCCTGACCGGTGCGGGATAAATATATCTTAGATATCTTGTTGATATATTACCACATTATTTTGAATTATACAATATCTTTTCAAAAATTTATTTTCCAACTTTTGTATTTACAAAATCTTAATAACTTTAGAACAAAAAGCCTAGAGCGTGTTTGAAAAATGCTTTCTGTCAGATGTGCGTTCCACTTTGTGGGAGATTTGGGCCAAATGAACGCGGCGCAGCGGGCTGCGTTAAGTGAATTTGGCCCAAATATACCGCGAAGTGGCGCGTGCAGATGCCAGGAATGAATTTTCAAACACGCTCTAGATATGGAAACCTGACAGCGAATGACTGCTTCCCTTCCCCGCTGTGCGGGCCTGCGCAATCGGGCAGGGAAGAGCCATCTTTCCCTGCCCGTGCGCGGTGCATGCTGCAAAGCTGCTAATTTCCTTAACGCTCCCCTGCGCATAAAAAAGAACCCCGCCAAAAGCAGGATTCCTTCTTTGAATCAGATATATAATCATTCATCCGCCCACGCGCACTCTCACACGCCCGGACACGCGGTTCATCTCCTTCTCAAGCTCCCTCATCTCCTCCGGAGACGGGCTCACGGTTCCTTCCAGCCGGTAATCCAGCTTTAAATTGCGGTACGTCTCCATCCCCAGGCGGTGGTACGGCAGGAGCTCGATCTCCTCCACCCGTCTCAGCGGATCACAGAATTCCACAGTCCGCCTTAAATTTTCCAGATCATCATTCACCCCCGGTATCACCGGAATCCGGACATGGATGGAAAGCGGATAAGGGGCTTCGTCGATCCGTTTTATATTCTCCAGGATCAGCCGGTTATCCACGCCTGTGGCCGCGCGGTGGCGCTCCCCGTCCATCAGCTTCAGATCCGCAAACAGAAAATCCAGATGAGGCAGCACAGCCTCCACCTGCTCCCAGCCCGCAAACAAGCTTGTCTCCATCGCGGTATGAATGCCGCTGGCGCGGCACTCCCTCATGGCCTCTGCCACAAAACCGGCCTGTTTAAGCGGTTCCCCGCCGCTGAAGGTCACGCCGCCGCCGGAGTGAAAGAAAAAGATTTCATCCTTTGCAATCTCCTTTACCAGCGTATCCGCATCCATATCCATTCCGTATCGCTGCCAGGCATGGTTCGGGCATGTTTTTTCACACGCAAAGCAGAGGAGGCACTGTTTTACATCGCGCACAGGGACGCCGTCCTCTATGCGGAGCGCCCCGGCCGGGCAGGCGGCGGCGCATCTGCCGCAGCCCGTACACTGTCCGGCCCTAAAGCCGATCTCATACCCGCTGTGCTGCGATTCCGGCGTGGAACACCACAGGCAGCTTAAGGGGCAGCCCTTTAAAAATACAACGCTCCGGAGCCCGTCCCCGTCGTGCATGGACGAGCGCTCAATCCGGAGCACACGGCCTGTCTGATTCCGTTTCTTTTCCATAATTCCCCCCTCTCCCTGCCTACAGCGGGACAATCATGGCCCTGTGCGACACATGGGGAAGAAATACGGAAAGGAGCTGTTCCGTTTTCACGCGGATATGCGCCGTATTGGCCCCCGGATTGCAGGCAAACCATTCGGCCTCTGCCACTTCTTTATCAATCACCACCTGAACCGCCCGATCCGGATCATTGAGCACGCCCATAATGGTCGCGCTTCCGGGCGATACTCCCAGCTTTGCCTGCATGCTTTTCCCGGAGGCAAAGGATACTCTGGGCGCCCCGGTCCTCTCACAGAAGGTTTTGGTATCAAAATGCTTACCGGCCGGAAGGACGCACAGATAGAACAGCGTTTTCTTCCGGTTGCACAGCACAATCGTTTTTCGGATCTCAGCGCCCAGCCGTTCGCCTATCTCCCCGCACTCTTCCATTGCCTCCACGGGATCATTATCCACGCGCTGAAAAGGGATATTCAGCTTGTGAAGCGTTTCATAGACTTTCGTCTCCAGCGCCCCTCCTGCATCCGCAGGGGCCTGATCGGTTATTTCACTGATATACATTGTCCTCACTCCTTTTTTCAGCATATGTACTCCCGGAATCTCGCCGCGCCTGATTTTGTGAGATGACTTTTTTTCAGATGCGCACAAATTTATGAGGCGTACGCGGGGCGTACATTGATTAATATTGGGTGCGCCTGGCGGAAAATCAGCCGCAGCTACAGCCATAAAGCGCCTTCTGCTCCGTCCTTCCGATAATCTCATCCTGGACATCCCGCCCCAGCTCTGTAAAATACGCCGTGTAGCCGGCCACTCGCACCAGAAGCCCTCTGTAATCGTCCGGCGTCTTCTGCGCCTCAAGAAGCGTCTCGCGGTTGATCACATTAAACTGCACGTGGAACACGCCAAGGCTGCACATGCTTTTTAACAGCGCCATCATCTGCGTGATTCCATTCTCACTGTTTAACATCTCAGGCTCTACCTTCATATTTAAAAGGGTTCCCTGCACAAACCGGTCATGCGGCAGGCGGGAAACGGATTTCAGCACCGCGCCCGGCCCGTTGACGTCCGTGCCGCCATTGGGGCTGACGCCGTCCGCAAGCGGCCTCCAGGCGTTTCTTCCATAGGGAAGCGCGCCCACCTCCAGGCCGAACGGCGTATTGCCGGATACCGGAAGGATTCCGGGCGTCATGGTTCCGAATTTACTCCTGTAGCCCTCAATCTCATCCGCGATGAACGTAAACATCTCGCCCGCGATCGCGTCAACCGTCTCGTCATCATTTCCGTACTTCGGCGCGTCCTGACAGAGCTTCTGCACCTCCTCAAAGCCTGCAAAATCAGCGTCCAGGGCCTTTACCAGCGTTTCCATGGGAACCTCTCCCGTGTCATAAACCAGCTTCTTTACGGCCGCCATGCTGTTGATCAGATCCGCTGCGCCGATCAGGATAATGCCGTTTCCGGAATTATATTTCGCCCCGCCCCAGGCATAATCCTTACACTTTTCAATGCACTCGCGGAAGGAAAGGGAGAGCGCGGGCACGATGCGATCCATGCACACATCGTCAATCACATGGCTCCCTTTCACCACGGCGCGGACTGCATAGCGGATCTGGGCTTTTACCGCCTCCTTAAACTCCTCATACGTTTTAAAGGATGCGGGATCCCCGGTTTCCGCTGACACCTTCCCGCCGCTCTTGCGGTTTACGCCGTTCGTCATGGCAAATTCGATCATGCCTCCCAGATTGATATCCGCCAGCGCGGTGTAATGACGCAGCCTGCCCTCAAGGTTCGTCTCCACACAGCCGCAGGGGTTCCAGTCAAAGGCTTCCCGAAGCGGGATCCCCTTGTTCATCACCATACGGATGCCGACATCGTCATTGTGAAAGGCCGGAAAGCCGGTTCCCAGGCGGATCAGCTCCACCACCTTGCGCAGGAAGCGGTTCGGGTTTTTCGCCAGGCTGTAGCGCACGGACAGGGACGGCTGATACAGCCTCACATCCATGGTCGCCTGCAGGATCAGATACGATAAATCATTTACCGCGTCCTGTCCGGTTGTCGTCACGCCGCCCACGCAGACATTCTGGAACATGGGATAGCCGGCCGCAAATTCCGCGGTCACCGCGTCCTGGAACAGGCAGGGCTCCGAAAATTTGATCCACAGGCAGTCCAAAAGCTCCTGAGCCTTTTCCTCTGTCAGGATGCCTTTCTCCAAATCGGCTTTAAAATACGGGTAGAGATACTGATCCATGCGCCCCGGATTGTAGCTGGCCGCATTCTGCTCCATAAAAATACTGATCTGGTAGAGATAGAGGGACTGTAACGCTTCCTGAAATGTTCTCGCCGGATATCTCGGCACATGGCGGCACGCGGACGCGATCGAAAGAAGCTCCGCGCGCCTTCCCCCGTCCTTCTCCTGCCCGGCCAGGCGCTCCGCCTCATCCGCATAGCGCTCTGCAAGGCCGCAGATGCCTTCCGCACAGATCAGCATGGCCCTCAGATAATTCATCTTTTCAATATCGCCCGGAACCGTCTCGTCAAGCCTTTCCATCCGCCCGCGGATCGTACTGCAGATCGACTCAATGCCTTCCTCAATGATCTGGCGGTAGCCCGCCGTCGTCTCTCCCCAGCCGCGCACGGCCTTGCGGTTAATATACACCTGGCCCGCGTCGCGGAGCTTCCTGCAGTCCTCCGGGATCTGCTTAAGCCATGCCTCATACGTGGAACGCCCCTCCCAGTATGGCTTAATCACATTTAAAAACATCTCCCGGTCTTCCGGGCGCAGGTAAAACGGATCATATTTCCTTGTGCTAATGGTATCCAGCTCTTCATCCAGAATCGACCAGCATGTATCGGCGCAGAGGATCCCGCCGCGCATCTTGCTGCCCGGGCAGCCCACGATCAGCTCCTTTTCCCAGATCTTAACCGTTTTTTCACGGCACTGTTTCCTGAATGCCTTTGCCTTGCGGATGCATAAGGGTTCTCCTCCCGTCTCCTTAAAACTCTCTGTCAGGATCCGCGCATTCTCCAGATCCATCTCCGGCATGGTGTGAACCACCCGTTTTTTCATATATTCGATCCGATCCATATAGCTCATATAACATTTTCCTCCTTATCTCCTGCAAGCAGCCGCTGAAACAGTTCATGGCCGCACATAACGCGCCCGCCTGAAAACGGCCGGGACGGCTTAAACGGTGGTCCTGACTGGTAACCGTTCGGACGAAAAACATCTTCCCGCCCATCTGAACGGCTGCCTTCATTGTAAACAGACAAAGGGAAAAAAGCTATAAATAGATTGACTGAAAATATAAAAATCCTGACATTTTTACAGTCAGGATTGTAGATTATACGATTCCAAAATATTACTTTCTAATGATTTTTCCCGCATATAGCGCGAAACGGGGCGCGCGTACGGCAGGGATGATTTTTCAGGCGCGCCCCAGATCCAGAATATTCAGCTCCCGGAAGCTTCCTCCCGGGGTCAGAACCAGTATCTGCCTAAAGCCGCTCTCCCACGCGGCCTGAAGCGCCTTATCAAAGCCATATCCGATCGTTTCCCTGCTGTGGCTGTCCGAATTAATCAGAATCCGCCCTCCCATGAGGTTTAACTCCCTCAGAAGAATGCCCGACGGATACGGTTCGTCCCGGTATCCTCTGGAAATGGCCCCTGTATTGATCTCAAACGGAAGTCCCTCCCTGTTCAGGCGCTTCATCGCCGCGAGAGCCGGCTCCAGAAAATCATCGCTGTTTTCGTCAAAATACCGGCCTCCCCTGTTGAACTTTGTCAGCAGATCAAAATGCCCTATCCAGTCGCAGCCGGTCTTTTCAAAAACCCGGGCCTCTGTCTCAAAATAGTCCCTCACAAACGCATACCAGTCCCCGCCCCAGAGACGCATAACCGCTTCCGAAAGCCGTTCCTCCGTATCGTCCACACACACATATTCTCCGTTTTTTAAGACACAGTGCGTGGAACCAATCGCATAGTCCGCCTCCTGCCTGGGCCCCAGGCAGTCCAGCTCGACCCCGATATAGAGGTTCATCCGCCCTGCATACGCTTCGCGCAGGCGGTACAGCTCGCGTTTATACTCCTCAAACGCGCTGTCCCCCATCCCAAAGCCGGGATCGCAGAACGAGAAGTCCGCATGGCCTGATATGCCAAAATCCGTAAAACCCTTCTGATAAGCGGCCTCTGCCATCTCTTTGGGCGTATTCCTTCCGTCGCAAAACGTTGTATGCGTATGAAAATCTGCCCGCAGCATCACTCTACCCCTTCCACTTCCTGATCTCTTTAAGCCCCGGAATCAACACCTTTGCGCTTGTCTCCAGGATAATCCTGCCCTTTGAAGCTGCGGCCCCGGCAGGATCCCCGCCGATCCCGATCGGCTTCCCGTCTTTTGTCCTCCAGTCCTCGGAAACCCAGCCTATCGACACATTTCCATACGGCTTCAGCGCTTCATTGTGTTCAAATGCCGCGGGAATGCCGGCTTCTGAAAGCTCCAGCTTTACCAGGCTCTCATCTACTGCCATGACCATGGATGTCTCCATCTCCCCGCCATGGAAATCCCAGATATTCCCCTCTGACACCGTCGCCAGCACATCCGGATGCCCGAACGCTCCTGCTGACAGGATAAAGGGTGAAATGCCAAGCTCACTGCGCAGCTCGCGGCTCAGTACCTGGACAATCGGCGCATTGCCGCCGTGGCACACCAGAAACGCCAGTTTCTTAAAGCCGTGATGCGCCAGGCTCACGCTGATATCATACAGCATGTGATAATAGGTGTCCGGCCGGAACGTAACCGAACCGCAGAAATTCTTATGCTCTGTGCTCAGCCCCACCGGAATCACCGGAAACACAAGCATCGGGAAATCCGTCTCCCCTTCCGCCTCCAGCGCCTTCTCTATCTCCTTAACCATCGCCTCTGCGATGATATCATCCGTTCCCAGAGGCGCCTGGTTTCCATGCTGCTCCAGCGCGCCAAGCGGAATCAGTACAATCGTCTCCTCCTTATCCACCCGCTCCATCTCCCAGCGGGTCAGATCGCGGTAATTGCGAATCATAGTCTGCCTCCTCCTCATGCAGCCGTCACGATAACCGGGAACCGTTCCTCCTTGCAAAACCTGTTCTTCCTGACGCGCCCTACACGGTCTTTGCCACAATTCTGGCAGCCAGCAGACGGGTGTAAAGCAGATGTCCGATCGTGTAATTTATTCCAATCTTAATAATATTAAACGGTACCGTTGCCAGTATAATAAATCCGGTCAAATCATGGATCGCCGGGTTTACGGCCCCGACCATGCGGACCACTTCGTCCAGCGGCACTCCCATAGCCGCGGCATACAGCGGAAGCGTAATACATGCATTGCAGAAGCACGCAAACGCCGTCCGGATCACAACGCTGCACGCTAACGCCTCCACGCCGGCCCGCCTCGTAGCGCCGCGCTTCTGATAGATAAACCACAAAGGAATCACAAACAGGGCCACGCCGATCAGGTTGGAAAGCTCGCCCACATACATCGAATTCGTCCCCACGGAGATCATCTTAATCAAAATCTTAATAATCT
Organism: Otoolea muris; assembly: GCF_943193115.1. NCBI lineage: Bacteria > Bacillati > Bacillota > Clostridia > Lachnospirales > Lachnospiraceae > Otoolea > Otoolea muris. The sequence goes on along the minus strand of NZ_CALPCY010000060.1, from coordinate 4,180 downwards.
CCACGCAGGCTCCCGACACCGGCCCCAGCAAAAATACGGCCACAATCGAGGGAACGTCGCTGAAATCAATCTTGTAAAACGGCGGCATAAGCGGAACCGAAAACTCCAGCGACATCAGCGCCCCGGCCAGCGCCGCAAGCATACCCGTATAAATCAGCTTCTGAACACTCCATTTTGTCTTCATGTTTCTCTCTCCCTTCTGATGCCGGGCAGCGAAAGCATAATTCCCTGCCCGTGTGCATAAAAAATCTCAGGCTTCGGGGGGCCTGAGATTGGACTTCATATGGATCAGACTCCGGGAAAAACCACTGCCGGCCATATAAAAGGCCCTGCGGCTCATCGTCCGTCCTCTGACGCTCGCTTCTTCTCTCATCCAGACTGTACTGTCGGTTCCGGAATCACACCGGATCCACCGCTCTCGCGGTTCGCGGACTTTTACCGCCGGTGGGGAATCACACCCCGCCCCGAAGAAATTATTTAATTGCTGTTATAAAAATAACACAAACGGGCGGGAATGTCAATTCGTAATTTAAGTTTGACAATATGTAAAGATAGCTGTAAACTGATAAGAAAGATACGTATTCCGGAAACAATATCATTTACAGATGGAAGCCCTGGGAATACGAAACTGCCGAATCTTTAATTCAAGGAAAACATAAATGAATGTACATCATATTATCACGGAAGTAATGTCATTGTAGAACAGCCTCAGATCATGATAAACGGCCATTATAAAGACTTCGGATATGTTTTTTACTGTACCGCGCTGGAAAAGCAGGCCAGACGCTGGGCGCTGACAAAACGCGGAGAATCGGTTGTAAATATATACCGCTATACCCAGGCGGACAGCCTGAACATTTGCACGTTTAATCAAATGACAGAAGAATGGCTGCAGCTCGCTGTCAACTGCAGAAGGGGGATTGAGCATCCTTATGATATTGTAGAAGGGCCACTGGCAGATGAGCAGATATGGGATTATGTGGAAGATTTTGTAGACGGCGCTGTCTCCAGGGCTGCATTTTGGGAATTGGTCAAATTTAAATACCCAACGCATCAAATTGTTTTTTGTACTGAACCTGCTCTGCAGACATTACGTTTTGAAGGGAGTATTAAGTTAAGAAAAACCGGTATCTCCCCGATGAGGATATTCAAAGTAATGACTTGTTTTTTATCTGCTATATGATTGAGCGCGTTGCCAGAAGATTACATCAAAAGAATCAGTATGTCGTTAATGCCTAATGCCATGTACCACCTCATTAGTGTTGCAAATGTTCTTCATGCAGAGAATCCTTCTGATGTGGAAGATTCATGGATTAAAGAGTACCATCTCCAGAATGGCAGTTATGACATTGTGGACACTGACAGGGAATTAGTGTCCTGTCCTCCTGCCGCCATTCAGATTGGGAAAGGTCTGTCAAAGGCTGATACGGAATACCACTTTACAAAATGAAGATTATGTGCAGGGAATTTTCAGAATTTATAATCATGATATTTGCAATTCTATTGATAACTATAATCGCAGCGCATACTTTGAGCCGTCCTATGTAATTGCGCGGGCTTATCAGGCTGGAGGATTTTAGGGTATTTTTAAGCATACTCCAAAACGAAAACATCATTTCAACGCGGCAGATGGAAATTTAGACCAGCGAAATGTACGGTTAATCAGTGTGGGGTATACTATTACATCATTGCGCAAAGAGCAGGTGCTGAATTCACTGTTATTTATGCAATGCTGTACTGGTTTACCGGAATTCAGAGCGTTATTCGCATCTTTCTGTCAGACACTCAGACTGACTGTTTTTTACTCGCTTTTCAACTATATATTATCCTCATTTTTCAAAAACCTCTTATGAGTGAGAATTTAGGGATATGTAGTATTGTTGGAAAAGAGGGAATTATACTCTATCCTTAGATGTATTTTCTTAGAATTACAGAGAAGCGTATGGTATAATAAAACTAACAGCAAACCTTCTGCTTCTAAAATAAAACGAAGAATACAATCCATTCAATGGAGAAATGCTATATGACAATAGAAGCAGATTTTTTTGTAAAAATTCTATCAGAAATTGTATTCTTATGGTAAACATCTTATAATTATGGTTATAAATCGCAATACAGATAGGAGAGACAGCAATGTTTGATGTAACAAAATTAAAATGGACAAGAGAACCTGGCGGTTATGATATTAAAGACAATAAAATTGAGATAATTACAAAGCCATACACCGATTTATGGCAAAGGACATATTATCATTTTAGAAATGACAATGCGCCTGTATTACAGATGAAAACATCTGAAAAATATTTTTCATTTATTGTTAAGACAAAATTTGATAGCAAACACCGTTTCGACCAGTGCGGTGTTGTGATTTATCTGGACAGTGACAATTGGCTGAAAGCCTCTGCCGAATACGAGAATGATAATTTTCAGCATTTGGGGAGCGTTGTAACGAATCATGGGTACTCAGACTGGGCAACAACAGCAATTGACGCATCCATCAAGTCTATGTGGTATCGCATAAGCCGAAGGGAAGATGATTTTTGCATTGAGTGTTCTGAAGATGGGATGCACTTTTCGCAGATGAGAATATGTCATATGTGGGATGCCGCCGATTCAATCAGCTTTGGCATATATGCATGTAGTCCTGAAAACTCTTCCTTTAAAGCGATCTTCACGCATATGGATATAACGGAGTGTAAATGGTTAGCTCACAATGGACAGCAGCCAGATAAAGATTAACGGCACGATTTATTATAACACTGTGTTGTGGAAAACCATATAGAAAGCCATAGTTTAATAATAAGGAAAAAAGGGCCATATCGATTGCTAAAATACGATCCAGTTATGGCCCGTTATATATGCAGGGTCATCTTTTGTTTTTATTTCCCCAATCGCACAACTTATCAAGTACCTTAACAAGGGAACGCCCCCGATCACTTTTAAGGAATATTCAACTTTAGAAGGTATCTGAGGGTATGCCCCACGGACAATCAAACCATCGGCTTCTAATTCTTTAAGGTTCTGGCTAAATGTTTTATCAGCCACTTTTTTTAATACTGCTGCATTTCATTGGTAAACGGTAGATAATGCATACCTCGACTGTAAGGGCAAAGTGTGTGACAATAGACTATATTTCTATCATCAGTATTAAAAGTTAAGCCTTAACTTTTGATACCGTTATACGGAGGTAAGTCTATGAACTCAGCAACAACAGCAGCTGTACAATACCGTTTGAAAGAGTGGGCAGAGCAGATCAGGGAATGCCAGAACCGGCCCGCAGGCATGAGTGTCGTTGATTGGTGTGCCAGCCACGGCATTACGAAAGCGAACTACTATTACAGGCTGCGCCGTGTAAGGCAGGTGTGCCTGGAAAACCTTCCGCCGGAGACTCCGGTTCAGCAGATCGTCCCGGTTACCTCCTGCCTCCTGCATCAGGAAACGCAAGACGATACAGATACACGGCCGGGGCTTTCTGTTTCTGTAAACGGTCTTTCCATCCATGTAACAGAATCCACACCCATGCCGCTGCTTGCGGCAGTCCTTAAGGTGGTGCGGGATGCTCAATGACGCCGCCTGCTTTAAAGCCGTATACATTGTCTGCGGCTACACGGATCTGCGCGCCGGCATGGACCGGCTGGCGGCACTCGTGGAAACACAGACCGGGAACAGGCCATATATCCCGGATACACTCTATCTTTTCTGCGGGAGGCGCACAGACCGCATCAAGGGACTTTTGTAATTCCGATATCGGAATTACAAAAGTTATCCCGATGTTTTAGTTATTCCGATGCTATCGAAACTTCATGGTTCCTACTATTGTTTATGCAAATAGCATCGGAATAAGTTTTTACTCTAAACCATATAGTTTCCTGATCATTTCTTCATCAGTCTGCCATGCAGGTTTGGTGCTTATGTTTTCCTCCATAGTCTGACTGGATTTTTCAATGGCCAGCCTTTTCATCTCCGTATCCGCATAGGCATATACCTGAGTGGAAGCCAGTGACGCATGCCCCATAAATTCAGAGAGCAGCTGCAGCGGCATACCATTCCGGTAAAGATGCATCGCCCTGGTATGGCGGAAATGGGGAGCTCCCCATTTTCGCCATTATGGGGAGTGAAGTAAAATGGGGAGTCCTTTAAAAAAATCCCATATTTTCGTATGTTTCTGATAAAATCACTC
>NZ_CALPCY010000059.1:0-28240 GCF_943193115.1 Otoolea muris | reverse complement strand
TAACTTCGAGGTCGGACAACTTTAGGCTGCTTCAGCAGCCAGCCCAAACCCACCGGCTTTAGCCGGTGGTGGTTTAGTTATTGCATTAATCCTGCTAAAACAACAATTTATCACCGCTATTTGCCGTCTGGTTATACATACAGGAATTATTTTTTACAATATTTGTATCAAAAATTAAAGGAATATAATATAAATTATATCAGCAATGTAGAGCTTCTGGAGGAGAAAAGCCTGGAAGAGCAGGTTTTCAATGTGAAATATGACGCCGGGCACTGGAATGATCAGGGGTGTTTTTATGGAACCAGCCATCTTCTGGAAAAGATATCGGAGTATTTTCCTGGCGTCAGGCCATATTTACCAGATGATTTTATCTGTAGCTGGAGAGAGGAGGAGTCGCTTCCTGCTTCTCATTTCAGAATCCGGGAAATGGCGCCGTATTTTGCGAATCCGGCAGAAGGTGGGATTACAGAAAAAACAGCGGAATTTTCGTCGGTTCGTCTGAATGAAAATTATCCCGGCTTCGGCGTTTATAAGAACGAGAATCCGGGAAGCAGACAGTTACCCAGAGTTCTGTTTTTTCACGGCTCCTATTATAATTCACGCATACGATTTTATGATACGTCCTTTCAGGAGACATACCGGGTGCATAATTACGAAAATTTTATAGATTTTGACTATTATTTTAACCTGTTCCAGCCAGAGTGTGTGATTTTAGAGACAGCGGAGTACGCGACGACAAGAAACTATTTCAATATTGACAAGCTGAAGGCAAAACGCCTCAATCCGCCGCTCTCTCAGGTAATGCATACGCCGCACGATTCCTATGGTTTGCAGGAGCTTTCCTGCCATACAGAACGGCAGGATGGGATCACAACGATTGAAATCAACTTACATTCCAATCAGGAGGATATAACAGAGTATGATTTTGGGTATCTCGTGATGGGAGAGTATGTGTTTGATCTGGAGTTAGATGGAGAGCGCGCTGTCTGCGCGGCGGCCTCGGAATATGCGGCGGACAGCGCGTTTGATTCGGCGCGGGTCGAGCGGTTCGTAAAGCAGGGTGATGAAGATTGATTTCCTTCCCCAAACAGGGTATACTGTCTGTAACGGAAGGAGCGTGGGGGAAATGGGACTTTACTTAAACAGCAGAAAACCGCAGAATAACTACCGGGAAATTGTGCGTTCCGATTATTTTGTGGATAAAACGGGCTTGCTGGGGGAACTGATTCCCATTGTAGGGCCGGGCGAAAAGACCAGCGCCTTCTGCATGGGAACCGGGCAGAGCAATAAGTATATCTGTATCACAAGACCCCGCCGTTTTGGAAAGACGATTGCCGCCAACATGGTTGCCGCATATTTTGGAAAAGGGTATAACGGCCATGATATATCTGACGGCCTGGCGATCGGTGCGAACCCGGAATATGAAAAGCATCTGAACGGACATAATGTAATACATATTACATTTAGTGAAATGCCCGGGGATTGCTGCAGTTACCGGCAATATATTGACCGTATCCAGGATCGCCTGTTAAAAGATCTAATCAGCGAATATCCCCGGGCCCGGATTGATGAGGCAGACGCGCTTTGGGATATCTTATAGCAAACGACAAATAAATTTTCCGTTTGCTATAGCCCCTCCGGGGGATGCGCACGAATTTGCATAGGAAATATGCTGCTTACACAGCGCAAATCCGGCGCAGGAAACGGGCAAAACGAAAATCGTTTTGTCGTTTCCTATAACAATATTTATGAGCTGGAGGAAGCGGCAAAATTTATATTCGTATTGGATGAATGGGATTTTATTTTCCACAGGAGCTTTGTGTCTGACAGTGACAAAAACGCATATATTCATTTTTTGAGCAGCCTGCTAAAGGACCAGCCATATGTGGAGCTTGCCTATATGACCGGAATTCTTCCCATAGCAAAATATTCCAGCGGTTCAGAGCTGAACATGTTTTTTGAGTATACGATGGCCTCTGAGAAACGGTTCTGTGAATATTTCGGATTTCTGGAAACAGAGGTGGATCAGCTATATGAAACATACATTTCTGTAACGAAAGCGCCTGCGATCTCACGGGCGGCGCTGCGCGTATGGTATGATGGCTATCACACCATGTCCGGCCACAGGGTTTATAATCCCCGTTCCGTTGTCGCCGCGCTTACGAATAATAACCTGGGGAATTACTGGACCAGTTCAGGTCCGTATGATGAGATTTTTTACTATGTCGAAAAAAACGCCGGCGATGTAAGGGACGATCTTGCGCTTCTTGTGTCCGGCATTCCGGTTTATGCAAAGATCAGGGAATATGCGGCTACATCGATGAATCTGGCTACAAAAGATGAGATATTTTCAGCTATGGTGGTCTATGGCTTTCTGAGCGGCGAAGACGGAAAAGTGTCCATTCCGAATAAAGAACGGATGGATACGTTTGAGGAGATGCTTGTAAAGGAGCCGTCCCTGGGATACATCTATCGCCTTGCAAGGGAATCAGACAGGATGCTGAAAGCCACGCTGGCGGGGGAGACACAGGAGATGGAACGGATTCCCGCAGTGGGAATGGCGTTTGACAGGACGAATAAAAAGCATCGCTGTAAGGTAGAAACGCTGAGGGAACAGACTGTGCCGTGACGGCAGGGCATTCTATACCTGCTGTTTAAGTACCGTTATTTTATAGGTATAGGGAGATTTTTTAGTTCAGGGAACGGTTACCCCCACCCCATTCACATCCGCATGGGATGGGGTGGGGTGGGGGTAACCGTTCGTTTTTCTGTCCGCTACCGCTGCCGATCCGCCTGCATATTGTACCGCCGGATCAGCTTCTGGATCTTTGCGGTCGGCGTCAGGGCGTTTTCGAGAGAGACGTTATGGTTCAGGGAGTTGATGATTGCGGCAATGAATTTGCTCATATCCGCCTCCACATACCATCCGCGGTTTAAAAGATCCGCGGGGCGGTAGTTTAAGTTTGTGGTAACCACACAGTCTAAGTAGCCTTTTTCGTAGAACTCGTCAAACTTCTCAAGGCCGTTGGTGAAGAGGCCGAAGGTGGCGCAGACCACGACGCGCTTTGCCTTCCGCTCCTTGAGGGCCCTGGCGGTGTCGAGCATGCTCTCGCCGGAGGAGATCATGTCGTCGATGATGAGGACGGTCTTGCCTTCCACCGAGGAGCCCAGGAATTCGTGGGCCACAATGGGGTTGCGCCCGTTTATAATGCGCGAGTAGTCGCGGCGCTTGTAAAACATGCCCATATCCGTCCCTAAGTTGTTGGCAAGGTACACGGCTCGGGGCATGGCGCCCTCGTCGGGGCTGATGACCATCAGGTGCTCCTTGTCGATTTTTAAGGTCTTGTCATGCGCAAACAGCGCCTTGACGAACTGGTAGGTGGGCATGAAATTGTCAAAGCCGTTTAAGGGGATCGCATTCTGCACGCGCGGATCGTGCGCGTCAAAGGTGATGATATTGCTGACGCCCATCTGGATCAGCTCCTCTAACATCATGGCGCAGTCTAAGGACTCGCGGCTGCTGCGCTTGTGCTGCCTGCCCTCATAAAGGAAGGGCATGATCACATTGACCCGGTGCGCGGTGGCCACGGTAGCGCCGATGATCCGCTTCAGATCCTGGAAATGGTCGTCCGGCGACATATGGTTCGTAAAGCCGCTCATGCGGTAGGTCAGGCTGTAATTGGTCACATCCACCATGGCGTAGATGTCCGTGCCGCGGACGGATTCATGGATTGTTCCCTTGGCCTCGCCGCTGCCAAAGCGCGGGCAGGAGCACTTTAAGAGATAGGAATCCTCGTCATAACCGCGGTACTGCAGGTTCTTCTGCCTTTTTGTAAGCTCCTCGATATCATTGCGGCGAAAATGGATAATGTGCTCATTGACCTTGTCCGCGAGCTGGCGGCAGCTCTCCAGGGCGGCGATTTTGAGCGGCGCAACTGGCAGTGTGTCATTAAAAACGTAGTCGTTCGACATGCTTTTTCTCCTCCGGAGAGCCGGGCGGGACCCGGCCCGAATTTTGTATAATTCTTTTATATCATCCTGCCGCGGGGGCGTCAATAGGAAAAACGGATTTGTTTATGCCTGATAAGCTTTCTCTTTTTTTTCACCGAAGGTTCTCCTTGCCGGATCTGCGGCTTTGCCGGGCTGCAAATCCATTGGTTTTTTATAGATTATAACAAGGACGGCATGCGGTTCTCAATAAGATTCGCATAAAAATGCAGGCAGAACGAATTTTATATCCGTTTACATTGAACTGCCCGCCCAAAGTTGTTATACTGTTTAGAAAGGAAAGGGGGGTAAACATGCTGTGGCAAGAGTAATCGGCATTGGGTACCAGGATTTTGCAGATCTGATTGACAGCGGCTGTTTCTATGTGGACAAGACGGAATTTATCCGGGCATTGCTTCTTGGAAATATGAAAGAGATGAACGCTTATATGAACCGCATTGCGCTGGCTGCCTTCAGCTATTTCGACACCGGTAACCGCCCGTCAGGCGCAGAGCCGGAACGGTTCTATCACGGATTCGTACTGGGGCTTATGGTCGAACTGGCCGACCGGTACGTGATTACTTCAAACCGGGAGAGCGGCTTCGGCAGGTATGATGTGATGCTAAAGCCGCGAAAGGATGAGGACGACGCTGTCATTCTGGAATTTAAAATGCATGATGCGGATGAAGAAACGGATCTTCAGGATACGGTGAATGCGGCATTAAGGCAGATTGAAGCGATGAACTATAAAGAAGCTTTGATAGCAGAAGGAATAAGCGAAGAAAGAATACGGGCATATGGTTTTGGATTTGAAGGGAAGAGAGTGTTGATTGGACAGGCTGGATGTGAGGAGCCGTGAAAGGGGACGCTGGAGACGGCGGCCCTTTCACGATTTTAAACCTCCCCGTCCCCAAACCTTTACAAAAAAGCCAGTTATTGCTATGATACTATTAATTCATATACTTATGGAATAAAATCTTAGTATAAATGATTTTAATTAGCTTTATGCTATTCTGTCGAAAGAACAGGTACATCACTATGCCCAAGATATTTTATATCATAAAGTTATTTGAAATCACTTATATTAGCTAAAAATCAACCGCAATCAACCAATACATGATCCTTAAATAAATACACTGACAAAACGGAGCACACACCATGAATAAAAAAGGCCATCTAATCAAATCCGTCGCCCCCGGCTCCATCGCCGAGGAGCTGGATCTCGCGCCCGGGGATATCCTTTTGAGCATTGACGGCGAGGAGATCGAGGATATTTTTGACTATCAATACAAGATAAACAGCGAAGCCATCACCATGCTGGTGAGAAAGGCGGACGGCGAGGAGTGGGAGCTGGAGATCGAGCACGCGTACGAGGATCCGGGCTTAAATTTTGAGAACGGCCTGATGAGCGAGTACCGCTCATGCCAGAACAAGTGCATCTTCTGCTTCATTGACCAGATGCCGCCCGGCATGCGGGATACGCTTTATTTTAAGGACGATGATTCCAGGCTTTCGTTCCTGCAGGGCAATTATGTGACACTGACGAATATGAAGGATCACGACATCGAGCGGATCATCCGCTTTAAGCTCGCGCCGATCAATATTTCCGTGCAAACCATGAATCCGGAGCTTCGCTGCCGGATGCTGAATAACCGTTTTGCGGGCGAGGCATTAAAGCGCATCGGACGGCTTTATGAGGCGGGGATCCCCATGAACGGCCAGATCGTGCTGTGTAAAGGGATCAACGACGGGGAGGAGCTGGAGCGCTCGATCCGCGGGCTGGGGGAATATGCGCCCTGCATGGAGAGCGTCTCTGTGGTCCCGGCCGGGCTTTCGCGGTTCCGCGACGGCTTATATCCGCTTAAGCTGTTTACAAAGGAGGAGGCCGGGGAGGTGATTGACTGCGTTGAGCGGTGGCAGAAGGTCTTTTTTGCGCGGCACGGGATTCATTTTATTCACGCCAGCGATGAATTTTATCTGCTGGCGGAAAGAACGCTGCCGGAGGAGGCGCGCTATGACGGCTACCTGCAGCTTGAAAACGGGGTAGGCATGCTGCGGGCCCTTAAAGAGGAGATCCGGGAGGCGCTTTCGCAGCTTTCCGACGACGGGGAGAGCGGGGAGGTCTCGATCGCCACGGGAACGCTCGCTTATCCTTATATAAGACGGTTTGCGGATGAGGTTCAGGCCGTCTTTCCGGGGCGGAGGGCGCATGTCTATGCGATCCGCAATGAATTTTTCGGGGAAACGATCACTGTGGCGGGGCTGATTACCGGATGCGATCTGGCAAAGCAGCTTTCGGGAAGGCCCCTGGGGGAGCGCCTTCTTCTTCCGTGCGCGATGTTCCGCAGCGGCGAGGAGGTTTTTTTGGATGATATGACCCGCGAAGAGCTACAAAATGCTTTACAAGTGCGGGTGGATATTGTAAAATCAAGCGGACGTGACTTTGTGGAGGCGATCCTGCGCCCGGTGGAGAATGCGCCGGAGCACGGGGCGTATGAGCTGGAAGACATAGCGGAGGAATATAATGAGTAAAACGAAACCGGTAGTGGCTGTGGTGGGGCGTCCGAACGTGGGAAAATCAACCCTGTTTAACGTCCTGGCCGGCAGCATGATTTCGATTGTGAAGGATACGCCGGGCGTGACAAGGGACCGCATCTATGCGGACGGGACGTGGTTAAACCATGCCTTTACCCTGATCGATACGGGCGGCATAGAGCCGGAATCAAAGGATATTATCCTGTCCCAGATGAGGGAGCAGGCGGAGATTGCGATCGCGACAGCGGATGTGATCGTGTTTATTGTGGATGTGCGCCAGGGCATGACGGACGCGGATTCCAAAGTGGCGGACATGCTCAGGAAGTCGAAAAAGCCGGTGGTCCTGGCCGTGAATAAGGTGGACAGCTTTGAAAAGTTCGGCAATGATGTCTACGAATTCTACAATCTGGGGATCGGGGATCCGATCCCGATCTCGGCGGCCTCGCGCCTGGGCCTGGGCGAGCTTTTAGACGCCGTGGCCGCCCATTTCCCGGAGGACGCGCCCGAAGAGGAGGAGGATGAGCGCCCGCGGATCGCGATTGTGGGCAAGCCCAATGTGGGCAAGTCCTCGATTGTCAACAAGCTCCTGGGCGAAAACCGGGTGATTGTGTCGGATATCGCGGGCACCACGCGCGACGCGGTGGATACGGAGATCGTACACAACGGGACGGAGTATGTGTTCATCGACACCGCGGGGCTGCGCAGGAAGAACAAGATCAAAGAGGAGCTGGAGCGCTACAGCATCATCCGGGCCGTGACGGCGATTGAGCGGGCCGACGTGGTCCTGGTGGTCATTGACGCACAGGAGGGCGTAACCGAGCAGGACGCCAAAATTGCCGGGATCGCCCATGAGCGGGGCAAGGGCATCATCGTGGCCGTCAACAAATGGGACGCGGTGGAAAAGACTGACAAGACCATTTACGAGTACACGAACCGTTTAAAGACGATCCTCTCCTTTATGCCCTATGCGCAGTACCTGTTCGTCTCCGCCCTGACGGGGCAGCGGCTTTTAAAGCTTTACGATATGATCGACCTGGTGCGCCAGAACCAGACGCTGCGCGTGGCTACGGGCGTGCTCAATGAGATCATGTCCGAGGCCGTGGCCTTACAGCAGCCGCCGTCCGACAAGGGGAAGCGGTTAAAGCTTTACTATATCACGCAGGTTTCGGTCAAGCCGCCGACTTTTGTGATCTTTGTAAATGACAAAAAGCTGATGCATTTTTCCTACACGAGGTATCTGGAAAACCGAATCCGCGATGCATTTGGCTTTAAGGGTACGTCGCTCCGGTTCTTTATCCGGGAGCGCAAGGGAAAGGAGCAGTGAGTATGGAACGGATTGTGTGTGTGGTAATCGGCTATGTGTTTGGCCTGCTTCAGTCAGGCTATCTGTACGGGAGAACGAAAAATATAGATATCCGCCAGTACGGGAGCGGCAACGCCGGCTCCACGAATGTGCTGCGCGTGATGGGCAAAAAGGCGGGCCTCATCGTGTTCTGCGGCGATTTCTTCAAGGCGGTCCTGGCCATGTGCCTGGCGCGCGCCCTGTTTAAGGGAAACCCCAGCCTGGACTTACTGGCCCTCTACGCCGGCTTCGGCGTGACATTAGGCCACAATTTCCCCTTCTATCTGGGCTTTAAGGGCGGGAAGGGCATTGCCTCCATGGCGGGGATTATGACAGCCATGGACTACCGCATTACCCTGACCTGCCTTGTGATTTTTGCCATCGTCGTGGGGCTGACGCGCTACGTGTCCTTAGGCTCGATCCTGATCTCTATCGCCTTTTTTGCGGAGCTTGTGATCTTCGGGAAGATGGGCAGCTACGCGCTTGCGCCGGCGGCCATGCCGGAGTTCTTTGTCCTGGCAGGCGTGCTGATGTGCATGGCTGTGTGGCGCCACAGGGCGAATATCAAACGCCTTCTGTCCGGGACAGAAAATAAGGTGGGGGCGAAAAAAAAGTAAGCCGGGGCATGTTTCAAACCTGCGCCGGGGGCGGTATCGCTATAAATTTTGGCCATGGTTTTTATAACGCCCGGTTATGGAGAAAGGATAAATTTGACGATTTATAAAAATTTCCGGTCATATCCGTGTTTTTTGACTATATTTCATATTGACATTTTTTCGACGAAAAATTATAATGTCGTAAATCAAATAAGTCAGACATGCCGCCTAAAACGGCGCGTCCGGCGAAAAAAGATGGAGGAGATTTTTATGAAAAAGAGAGTTTTAAGCCTTGGCTTAAGCCTGATGCTGGCAGCGTCCTTAACGGCCTGCTCCGGCGGGGACGGCGGCAACGGCGGCGCGCAGCCCGCTGAGACGAAGAGCGAGAATGCGGATTCCGCAGGCGGCGAAAACGTGGAGAATTCCGGCGCGGCCGCTTCTTCAGAAGGAACGTTAAAGATTGGCGGCATCGGCCCCTTAACCGGCCCGGCGGCTGCGTACGGCATTGCGGTAAAAAACGGCATGGATCTCGCGGTGAAGGAGATCAATGAGGCCGGCGGCATCAACGGCATGCAGGTAGAGTACAATTTCCAGGATGACGAGCATGACCCCGAGAAGGCGGTGAATGCGTACAACACCTTAAAGGACTGGGATATGCAGATCGTCCTGGGCACTGTTACCTCCAAGCCGTGTATCGCTGTGGTGGCAGAGTCCCAGAATGACAATATTTTCCAGATCACTCCGTCCGGCTCCGCCGTGGAGTGTATCTCCGGGGACAATGCGTTCCGCGTGTGCTTCTCTGACCCGGATCAGGGAAAGGCTTCCGCACAGTACATCGGCGAGCATGAGCTTGCTACCAAGGTTGCGATTATTTACGACAGCTCCACAGAGTATTCGGACGGTATCCGCGAGTCCTTTGTGAGCGAGGCTGCCAACCAGAACATTGAGATCGTGGCCAGCGAGGCGTTCACGGCTGACACGAACACGGATTTTTCCGTACAGCTTGACAAGGCCAAGGAGTCCGGCGCAGAGCTTGTATTCCTGCCGATCTATTATCAGGAGGCTTCCGTTATCTTAAAGCAGGCCGCTGATAAGGATTTTGCCCCGATCTTCTTTGGCTGCGACGGTATGGACGGTATCTTAAGCGTTGAGAACTTTGACGCTTCCCTGGCAGAGGGCCTGATGCTTTTAACCCCGTTCTCTGTGGACGAGGCCGGAAGCAAGGACTTCGTAGAGGCATACCAGGCCGCTTACAATGCAGAGCCGCTCCAGTTCGCGGCAGGCGCGTATGACGCGATGTATGCGATCAAGGCGGCCGCTGAAAAGGCGGGCATTACGGCGGACATGAGCGCATCCGATATCTGCGATGCGATGAAGGCGGCGATGCTTGAGATCACGCTTGACGGACTGACCGGCGAGGGCATGACCTGGAATGAGGCCGGCGAGCCGGAGAAGGCTCCGAAGGCGGTTAAGATCGAGAACGGCGTGTATGTGATGCAGTAATCGCAGCGCGCAAGGCAAATGATTTGGCCCTGACAGGAGAGGGTTGTCCCAAAGACAACCCTCTTTTTTTCCTATATGAAATGATAAAGAGGTAGGTGTAAGCGGTATGAGTTTTCTTTCTTATTTGATCAATGGCATCAGCCTTGGAAGCGTGTACGCTATCATAGCCCTGGGCTATACCATGGTTTACGGCATTGCCAAGATGCTGAATTTCGCCCACGGGGATATTATTATGGTGGGCGGCTTTACTGTATTTACCATTGTGAGCACAATGGGCGGTTCCCCGATAGCCGGTATTCTCGCTTCCGTCGCTGTCTGTACGCTTCTCGGCGTTACCATTGAAAAGGTCGCTTACAGACCTTTGCGGGGCGCGTCTCCGCTGGCGGTTCTGATCACGGCGATCGGCGTCAGCTACCTGCTTCAGAATATCGCGCTGATCATTTTTGGCTCCAATGCGCGCCAGTTTTCGTCTGTGGTCACGGTTCCGGCGCTCAAGCTGGCAAACGGGGCGCTTTCCATCTCCGGCGTGACGCTGGTCACCATTGCCACCTGTGTGGTGATCATGATTGCCCTGACGGCATTTATCAACAAAACGCGCATCGGGCAGGCCATGCTGGCCGTGTCGGAGGATAAGGGCGCGGCGACGCTGATGGGAATCAATGTAAACGGCACCATTGCCATCACCTTTGCCATTGGCTCCTCGCTGGCGGCGATCGCGGGCGTGCTGCTCTGCTCCGCCTATCCGTCCCTGACACCGTACACGGGCTCTATGCCGGGCATCAAGGCGTTTGTGGCGGCCGTGTTCGGCGGGATCGGCTCGATTCCGGGCGCGATGATCGGCGGGATTCTTCTCGGCGTGATCGAAAACCTGGCCAAAGCCTATATTTCCTCACAGCTCTCGGATGCGATCGTGTTCTCTGTGCTGATCATTGTGCTGATTGTGCGTCCCACCGGCATCCTGGGCAAAAAGATGAATGAGAAAGTGTAGGTGAATGGGATGAAAGCGTATAAAAATAAGATTCTGATTCAGAATACCGTTACATATGCCATGGTGATTGCCTGTTACGTCCTGATTCAGGCGCTGATGGCGGCGGGGCATGTGAACAGCCTCGTAAAGGGCCTTCTGGTTCCCCTTTGCATGTATGTGATCCTCGCGGTTTCCTTAAACCTGACCGTAGGCATTCTCGGCGAGCTGAGCCTGGGCCATGCGGGCTTTATGTGCGTAGGCGCGTTTTCCGGCGCGTTTTTTAACCATGTGATGGCAGACGCTGTGCCGAGCGGCCAGGTCCGCTTTATCATCGCCCTGTTCATCGGCGCGGCCACAGCGGCTGTGTTCGGCATCCTGATCGGCATCCCGGTCCTGCGCTTAAAGGGCGATTATCTGGCGATCGTGACGCTGGCCTTCGGCGAGATCATCAAAAATATCATTAACGTCCTGTATGTGGGCATAGACGGAAACGGGCTCCATGTCTCCACAAAGGATGTGGCGTCCTTAAACCTGGGCGAAGAGGGGCGCGTGATCATCAAGGGCGCGCAGGGCATTACCGGCACGCCCAAGGCCGCGACCTTTACCATCGGCGTGATTCTGGTGCTTTTAACGCTCTTTATTGTGCTGAATATCATGAATTCCCGCACCGGGCGCGCGATCATGGCCATCCGCGACAACCGCATCGCGGCGGAATCCATTGGCATCAATATCACAAAATACAAGCTCCTGGCTTTTTCTGTGTCCGCTGGCCTGGCCGGCGTGGCGGGCGTGCTCTACGCGCACAATCTGGCGACTCTGGCCGCGACGCCCAAGAGCTTTGGCTACAACATGTCCATCATGATTCTCGTGTTCGTCGTGCTGGGCGGCATCGGAAATATCCGCGGCTCCGTGATCTCCGCCGTGGTGCTGACCCTGCTTCCGGAGCTTTTGAGGGGATTGAATGATTACCGCATGCTGATCTACGCCATTGTGCTGATTGTCATGATGCTCCTGACATCGAGCCCCAAGGCCATAGAGATCAGGGAACGGCTTCTGGCCCCGTTTAAAAAACAGGAAAAGGAGGAGGCGTAAGCGATGGAAGGGACAAAAGAAATCACAAACATGCTGGAGGTAAAGAACTTAAGCATCTCCTTCGGCGGCTTAAAGGCCGTGGATGATTTTAACATCACCATCCAGAAAGGGCAGCTCTACGGCCTGATCGGCCCCAACGGCGCTGGTAAAACGACGGTTTTCAACCTTCTGACCGGGGTATACAAGCCGGATATGGGCCATATCCTCCTGGACGGGGCCAATATCACCGGCCATAAGACGGCGCAGATCAATCAGGCCGGCATTGCGAGGACGTTTCAGAACATCCGCCTGTTTAAGGATCTGTCTGTGCTGGACAATGTAAAGGCCGGGCTTCACAATCATTTCACCTATTCCACCCTGACCGGCATTTTCCGGCTTCCGGGGTATTATAAGATGGAAAAGGCCATGGACGAGCGGGCGATGGAGCTTCTAAAGGTCTTTGATCTCGAAACGGAATTTGCCTGCAAGGCGGCGAACCTCCCCTACGGAAAACAGCGCAAGCTGGAGATTGCGCGCGCCCTGGCCACGGAACCAAAGCTCCTGCTTTTAGATGAGCCGGCGGCGGGCATGAACCCCAATGAGACGGCGGAGCTGATGAATACCATCCATTTCGTGCGCGATCATTTCCACATGACGATCCTTTTGATCGAGCATGATATGAAGCTGGTTTCCGGCATCTGCGAGCGCCTGACGGTGCTGAACTTCGGCCACATGCTGGCAGAGGGGCCCACAGGCGACGTGCTGAATGATCCGCAGGTCATTGCGGCATATCTGGGAGAATAGGGGGGAATACGTGTATGGCTATGCTGGAGGTAAAGGATTTAAGTGTATATTACGGCGTCATCCAGGCGCTTAAGGGCATCTCCTTTGAGGTGGAAGAGGGCGACGTCATCGCGCTCATCGGCGCAAACGGGGCCGGGAAGACGACGACGCTGCACACCATCACGGGGCTGATACCCGCCAAATCAGGGAGTATCGTGTTTGAAGGAAAAAATATCACAAAGCTCCCTGGCTATAAGCTGGTTCCCATGGGCATCGCGCATGTCCCGGAGGGCCGGCGCGTGTTCGCCCAGCTAAGCGTCCTGCAGAATCTGAAAATGGGGGCTTATACGAGGAAGGACAAGCAGGAGATCGAGGATACGATTCGGAAGATCTACATGCGCTTCCCGCGCCTTGAGGAGCGGAAAAACCAGCTCGCGGGCACGCTCTCCGGCGGCGAACAGCAGATGCTGGCCATGGGCCGGGCCTTAATGTCCCACCCGCGGCTGATCGTCATGGATGAGCCGTCCATGGGGCTGTCTCCGATCTATGTGAATGAGATTTTTGATATTATTAAGGAAATCAATGCGGACGGGACTACGGTGTTATTGGTGGAGCAGAACGCGAAGAAGGCGCTCTCGATTGCCAATAAGGCGTATGTGCTGGAGACGGGTCGGATCGTGCTCAAGGGAGATGCCGCGGAGCTGATGAATAATGATCAGGTGAAGAAGGCGTATTTGAGCGAGTGACGGCGCGCGGGAGAAAGGACAGACAGATGTTTTGTACGAAGTGTGGGGCAGAGGTTAAGGACGGCGCAGTGTTTTGTACGAAATGCGGGGCCAGAATCAAAGCAGAACCCGGCGGGGAAAAGTCGCAGGAAGGCGGCGGGGAGACGACAAAACTTCCGCCTGCGCAGGCAGTTCCGGTTAAGACGGAAAAGAAGGGCAGGGGGAAACTGCCTTTGCTTCTGGGCGCGGCAGCGGTTCTTGCGCTTGCCGGGGCGGCCGTGTTTTTCTATGGAAAAAAGGGGGCGGAGAAACAGCCGGAGCCCGGAACCTGGGAATGGGATAAAGAATTCGACGGCGGGACGTCTGCGGACGGGGCGGAAGGAAACGCGGAGACGGTCAGCAAAGAGCCAGAGACAACAGCAGCCGGAGAGAGCATGGGAGCGGCCAAAGATGGTTCTTCTGAGACGGACGGGGCCGCGCAGCCCTTAAGCGGGCAGGCCGCGGATGACAGCGGCTCTTCTACGGCGAACGGAGCGGAGACGGCCGCTGCGCCGGACGGGATGGCGGAAAGCGGGGCGGTTCCCCTGGATACGGAAGTGTTTCCTCCGATCGCGATGGATTGCGTCCGCTCTGTAAGCGCGTCGTCTGTGCTCACAGAGCAGAGCGGCGCTGTGCATGCCGCGGCGCAGATCATGGATCAGAAGCTCGATCGCGCCTGGGTAGAGGGCGGGGACGGGCAGGGGATCGGCGAGTCGGTAAGCTTCTATTTTGACGGGGAATATATGGTGTCCGGATTTACGATCCATGCAGGGTATCAGAAGAGCCGGGATCTGTATTATAAAAATTCCCGGCCGGCCTCTGTGAGGATTGAATTTGACGGCAAAAACTTCCTGCGGTTTACACTGGACGATGTGTGCGCGGCGCAGACGATCACGTTTGACACGCCGCAGACGGCCTCGACGGTTACGCTGTACATCGAATCGGTGTATGCGGGTGAGAAATATGAGGATACGGTTATCTCGGAGCTGGCGTTTTATTGACGGGCTGAGCGCCGGACGCAATGATGTACCAGCACTTCCACCTCGTACTTACGACGCCAATGCCGTAACTTACTGCAGCACTATTGATAATTAAAAAAATCGTAGTATACTACACAAGAAAGTAGTGACAAAATCGCCGCAAGTACGAGGTAACTATAATGATTAAACGAGATTCTTATTTGAATCGCATGATTCATTACAGTTGGCCGGAATAAGAAAATGGCGGTACTTTCCGGGACAGCCCGGAGGTACAGATATAGCGAATAGGAAAATTTACAACACTCGGCTTTAGTCGAGTGTTTCTTCTTAAAGGGGGCAGAAAAATTCATGAATCTGTGGTATAATGTCTTATCTGATTTCCATCGCAGAAGAGCAGGGATGATAGAAAAAGCAAATTAAGGAGTTAAGCCGTTTCATAAATAACATGATTAATTTGAGCAGATTTGAAGAAATAAAGGACTTGAGGATGGCGTGGCCGCATGAAGCCCTGGACTTTACTCCATGGCTTTCGCAGGACGATAATATTGCTGATACTATGGCTAAGCATATTGCGAAAAAACTGGCGCAGAAGGCATTAACGAAAGGAACGATATATCCTGTTGTAAAGAAGATTGCCTTAAACGCAGGTATTCGTATGACAAAACAGGTTTTTGCTGATAGTGTTGCATCTGCCATCCCCATTGCAGGAGGTGTTTTGTCCGGCGCTCTTACCTTTGCTATGTTTTAAACCATGTTGTATGAAGTTGAGAAAAGATTTAATGTCGTATAATTTATGTGATCCGGATTATTACAGGCTGGTTGAAATTTAATTTCCTACTGTCGGAACATAACAGAAAGCATCCGGATAATTGTTTAAATAAACAAGCTGCAGGGAGATGTATGATATGAAAGATTTATTACATGCCAGCGCCGCTTTATGTGCTTTAAGTATGGTGCTTTGCGCAGGCTGCGCGGCAGACAAGCCGGGCTCCGAAAGCGGGGCAGAAAAAACAGGGATGGAATCGTCAGTCCGTCAGGAGATTCTGCATGGAATGGCCGCTTACGCGCCGTCTGTTTTAGAAGCAGCCGGAGAAGAATCCTTCCTGTCCGGGACAACGGAGGATAAAGCGGACGTCGGCGCAGAGGTTTGTCATGTTTTGTTATCCGGATCGGCGGCGGAAGAGGATGCGGGCGGGCAGGACGCAGAAGGGCCTGCCGGGACAGGGACTGTCCTCACTTCCCCGGAATCAGGGCATCCGGCCCGGCAGGATCCGCCGGACACAGGGACTGTGCAGACGCCGGAAGCGGCGGATATTGTGCGGATCAGGGATTATATTCCGGATATACAGGTTGATCTGAAATATGCAACGGACGACAATTTCACCGGGCAGGTCATCTATGATTTTTCGGACGCATGGCTGCGATACGGAACCGTTTTGAAGCTGGAAGCCGCCCAGAAGGCGGCAAGGGAACACGGGATGACGCTCCTCTGCTGGGATGCGTTCCGCCCGGTTTCCGCGCAGTTTCGCCTGTGGGAGGCGTACCCGGACTCTACGTATGTCGCAAATCCCAACACAGGCTATTCCTCGCACAGCCGCGGGAATACGGTGGATATCACCATCGTCTCATCCGATGGGACAGCGATTGAGATGCCTACCGGCTTCGATGATTTCTCATCCCTGGCGGACAGGGATTACAGCGACTGCAGCCAGACAGCCGCCGGACATGCCCGGCTTCTGGAGCAGATCATGGAGGAGGCGGGATTTAAACCTTACTTTGGCGAGTGGTGGCATTTTTCTGATACAGAAACCTATCCGGTCGCGGCAGCGCCGCTGGAAATGGAGTAAAAGGGCACACCTTGTCATAATGAGAGCCGTTCCCCACGAAGTGACAGAAGCAGCCGGATATAGCCGGACATGCCGTATATCTGGCCTTCCGCTGTTTCGCGGAAAACAATTAATTTTCTTTTATAAGCGGCGGCTGATATAATTTACGTTCAATCTGTCTGCGCTCAGTCGCAATCTGCTTTAATGCTTTTTCATCCTCCGTCACAGCCTCGATCCTCTCTAAAATGATAACTGTTCAAAAAGATAGCAATTTATTTCTTTTTCATATGTTGGCATTTCTTTTTGCCTCCTTCTTGTAAGCACGCTTCTGTCATGATTCTTATAACACAGAATGGATGCAGGGCCTGACACGGGCGGCCTGCTCACAACAAACATAACGGCAGGAAAGCAATCGTGAACAACATAAACATTTTTGTTTGATTTTCTCCTGTTTCTCAGTAAAATGATGATGTCATGCTGGAACCGAGAAACAGGAACGATGACGCAATCATTTTAGAATTTAAAGTACAGGAAATGGATGAGGAAAAAGAGCTGTCAGACACGGTAAACGCAGCGCTTAAGCAGATAGAGGAAAAGAATATGAAACCGCGCTCATTGCAAAAGGGATTCCAAGAGAAAAGATCCGGAAATATGGTTTCGCTTTCCGTGGGAAGGAAGTGCTGATCGGATGTAACAGTTCAGATAGGTCTGCGCACCTGCTGCGCTGACCTTACGAAAACGTGGCGGCAACAGGCATCTGCCCCATCGCGAAGCGATTTTCATGGGCAGATGCCGTAACAGTTCAGGTTGTCTGAACGGTTACGATCGGATAAATATTTTACCTGAATATGCCATTTCACCCCTGCATATACTTGTATCAGCATAGCAAGGGGGTATTTTTATGGACAATTTTAATGTATACAATGACATCAAAGCCCGCACAAACGGAGAGATCTACATCGGCATCGTGGGCCCGGTGAGGACGGGCAAATCCACATTTATCAAGCGCTTTATGGAGCTCTTAGTCCTTCCGGAGATGGAGGATCCCCATGCCCGGGAGCGGACGAGGGATGAACTGCCGCAGTCCTCGGCGGGAAAAACGATCATGACGACCGAGCCGAAATTCATCCCCAAGGAAGCGGCGCAGATCGCGCTGGCGGAGGGCGCGGATGTTAAGGTGCGGCTTATCGACTGCGTGGGTTTTATGGTAGAAGGCGCGGCCGGGCATATCGAAAATGACATGGAACGCCTGGTGAAAACGCCCTGGTTTGACAGCGAGATCCCCTTTACGGAAGCGGCGGAGCTGGGAACGCGGAAGGTCATCACGGATCACTCGACGATCGGCCTGGTAATCACCACGGACGGCTCTTTTGGGGATATCAAGCGGGGCAGTTACATAGCGGCGGAAGAGAAAACGATCAAGGAGTTAAAGAATTTAAAAAAGCCGTTCCTCGTGCTTTTAAATTCCACGCGGCCCTATTCGGACGAGACGCGGGAGCTGGCGGGGCAGATGGAGGAAAAATATGGGGTTCAGGTGCTGCCAGTCAATTGCGAGCAGCTTAAAAAAGAGGATATCCGTTCCATCCTGGGCGAGGTTCTCTATGAATTCCCGGTGACGGAAATGGATTTTGCGATCCCCAAGTGGATGGAGATCCTGCCCAGGGATCACTGGCTGAAGGCGGCTGTCATCCAGGCGGTGAAGGATATTTTAAAAAAAACAAACCACATGCGCGATGTGGACGCGGCGCTTCCCCCGGACGGCGGCGAGGCGGTGAAGCGGATGAAGATCACGGAACGCCGGATGGATGAGGGGCGCATCGGGGCCTCGGTCGAGGTGGATGACAGCCATTATTACCAGATCTTGAGCGAATATGTGGGCGTGCCGATCGAGGGGGAATACCAGCTCATGCAGACCATGCGGGAGCTGGCGTCCATGCAGAAGGAGTATGAGAAGGTCAATAATGCCATGAACCAGGTGCGCCAGAAGGGCTACGGCGTCGTCACCCCGGAGCGGGGGGAGATTGTCCTCGATGAACCTCAGCTCATACGCCACGGCAACAAATACGGCGTGAAAATGAAGGCCCAGGCCCCGTCCATCAACCTGATCAAGGCCCATATCGAGACGGAGATCGCTCCCATTGTCGGAAATGAGCAGCAGGCCGAGGATCTGATCCGTTACATTAAGGAAAATGCCGGGCAGAGCGAGGAAGGCGTGTGGACCACCAATATTTTCGGGAAATCCATTGAGCAGATCGTGGACGACGGTATCCAGGCCAAGATCTCACAGCTTACAGAGGACTGCCAGATTAAGCTCCAGGATACGCTGCAGAAGATAATTAATGACAGTAACGGCGGAATGATTTGCATTATTATCTGAAATCAGTTATAATAAAGAAAGAGATGTTGTTGCAAAACAAGGATCGCGCTTACCCAGACGGCAGTCAGCAACCCCGCGGCGGGCAACGGGGCATGGGCTCTCGCGGCAGTCGCCAAATGTGCAGGCATGTATGCCCGCCTGGCCCGCTGCCCGCGGAAGCATTCAGATATCTGAACGGCTGCCAATGACGCAACATGTGAACGTGCAGGAAAATTACAGGAGATGATGGAATGAAACTTACATTTATCGGAGCGGATCATGAAGTAACCGGGAGCTGCCACCTTCTGGAGGCATGCGGGCTCAATGTCCTGGTGGACTGCGGCATGGAGCAGGGCGTAAATAAGTTTGAAAACGCCGAGCTTCCCATCAGCTATGCGGATGTGGACTATGTGCTGGCCACCCATTCCCATATTGACCATGTAGGCATGCTGCCATTTATCTATGCAAAGGGTTTCCGCGGCCAGGTGCTGGCTACCCGGGCCACGGCGGATCTCTGCGAAATCATGTTAAAGGACTGCGCCCACATCCAGGAATCCGAGGCGGAGTGGAAAAACCGCAAGGCCAGACGGGCCGGAAGACAGGAGGAACCGCCGATCTATACCATGAACGACGCGGAGGGCGTGCTGGAGCATTTTGTCCCGTGCGATTACGGCCACACGATCCGCCTGGCGGAGGGCTTTGAGGTGCGTTTTACCGACGTCGGCCATCTGCTTGGCTCTGCCTCGATTGAGATCTGGATGACCGAGGGCGGCTGCTCGAAAAAGATCGTATTTTCCGGCGATATCGGAAACGAAAAGAAGCCCCTGATACGCAGCCCCCAGTACATATTCCAGGCGGATTATGTGGTGATGGAATCCACCTACGGCGGCCGCTTCCACAAGTCCGGCGGCGATCACGTGGAGGAATTTGCCCGCATCATCGACGAGACCCTTGCCATCGGCGGAAATGTGGTCATCCCGGCCTTTGCGGTCGGCCGTACTCAGGAGGTGCTAAACTATATCCGCGTGATCAAGGAGCGCGGCCTCGTAAAGAGCCTGCCTGATTTCGAGGTCTACTTAGACAGCCCCATGGCGGTGGAGGCAACCGCAGTGTTTAAGGAGAATCGGATGGACTGCTACAATGAAGAGACGCGGGCGCTGGTGAAAAAGGGAATCAGCCCCCTGTCCTTTCCGGGACTGCGCCTCTCTGTTACCAGCAATGACTCCATTGCCATCAATTTTGACACCAAGCCCAAGGTGATTATCTCCGCGGCCGGCATGTGCGATGCGGGCCGGATCCGGCACCATTTAAAGCATAACCTGTGGCGGCCGGAGTCAACCATCCTCTTTGCCGGCTATCAGGCGGTCGGAACCCTGGGCCGCAGCATCATCGACGGCAGGGAAGAGGTAAAGCTGTTCGGCGAGTCCAT
The DNA here is from genome assembly GCF_943193115.1 of Otoolea muris. Taxonomy (NCBI): domain Bacteria; kingdom Bacillati; phylum Bacillota; class Clostridia; order Lachnospirales; family Lachnospiraceae; genus Otoolea; species Otoolea muris. Next base: position 8,101 of record NZ_CALPCY010000059.1, on the reverse strand, counting down.
TGAGGTGAGGGCGCGCATCGAAAAGATTGAAGGCATCAGCGGACATGCCGACGAGGCGGGACTCTTAAAATGGGTGGGCAGCTTTATGAGCGATCTGCAGCAGGTGTTCGTGGTTCACGGGGACGACGAGGTCTGCGACCAGTTTGCCGCAACGGTGAAGGATACCTTCGGGATCGAGGCCATAGCCCCGTACAGCGGCACATCCTACGATCTGGAAAAGGGATGCTTTATCACTGTCGCAAAGGGAATCCCGATCCGGCGCGAAACATCGGAGAAGACGAAGAAGGCTGCCGGCGTATTTGCACGCCTCCTGGCCGCCGGAGACAGGCTGCGTAAGGTCATCATGCACAATGAAGGCGGGGCCAATAAGGATCTGGCCAAATTTGCGGATCAGATCAATTCACTGTGCGATAAGTGGGATCGGTAGCGCTGTGGCGCCGCCTGTTTAAGAGAGCGCCTGTTTGAGATGCAGCCTGTTTTGCGGTGCAGCGCGTCCGCAGCACAATTCATCCGCGGTACATCATATGCTTTTGCGGCATATAGGACAGCGCGGTGTGAGAGGAGAATACGGTTTATTTTGAAGGTAACGATTTATACAGACGGAGCCGCCAGGGGAAACCCGGATGGGCCGGGCGGCTTTGGGACAGTGATTCACTATGTGGATCCGGCGGGAGAGCTCCATGTAAAGGAGCTCTCTGCCGGTTACAAGAGGACAACCAACAACCGGATGGAGCTTATGGCCGCGATCGCCGGGCTGGAGGCTTTAAACAGGCCGTGCGAGGTGGAGCTGTATTCGGATTCCAAATATCTGGTGGATGCGTTTAATAAGCACTGGATTGACGGATGGATCAAAAAGGGATGGAAACGCGGGAAAAATGAGGATGTTAAAAATATCGACCTCTGGAAAAGGCTTTTGGAGGCGAAAAAGCCTCACCGCGTTTCCTTCTGCTGGGTAAAGGGACATGCCGGGCATCCGGAGAATGAGCGGTGCGACGAATTAGCCACCTCTGCGGCGGATGGCGGCGGGCTGCTGGTGGATCCGGGGACGGCGTAGATCCGTTTCCGGCAAAAAAATATGTGACAGGTGGCTGTTTTATAGCGACAGGGCCGCCATTGAGGGCTTTATATGCAGCATGAACCCCTTGATCCAATATCAATGACGCTCCCTGTGAATAGCAGCCGGAAATCGTAACCGTTCAGAAGATATCTGAACGGTTACGGCATCTGCCCATGAAAATCACTTCGCGATGAGGCGCCCGCTTTCATCACCTGATTGTGCGGTCAGCGCAGCAGGCGCGCAGACCTGTCTGAACGGTTACCGGAAATCTTACAATAATATTACTAATTCGCAACATCTATTTTCTTTCCTTCCTAAATATGCTATGTTAAAGTCATATAATCCAAAGCGGGCAGCCTTCAGGCGTATGTGTGTGGATGGTTTATTTTACGGCTGCTTTGCGGGAACATAATGCTTAATGGTTATATTCTGATTAAGGACGGCGGATATTGAAGAATAAAGGTGTTTTTACGGCGATTATTTTGATTATTGTGATTGGCGTTTTTACTACGATCGGGACGCGGCGTTTTATTGTGGAGAAGCAGGCGCAAATGAACACGTGGCCGGAGAGCGCTATACAGAGCGCCCCGGGCAGCAATGCGGCCGGGGGGATGGCCGGCGCTGCGCAGAGCGGCGATGTGCCGGAGGCGGCCTCAGAGGATGTCGGCGCTGCGGCGCTGTCCGCTGAAGGAAAATCAGGAAAGCCCGCCTGGCAGGGCGAGGAAGAGAAGAAGACGGCGGGAGGAGAAAGCATAGAAGATGGTGAAGAGGGCAACGCAGCAGAGGAGAGAGCAATAGCGGGAGATATAGCGCCGTACAGTGCGGGCGATATGGCAGTCGATGTGACAGAAAGCGGCGCCGGATATACGGGAACAGGACAAAGAACGGACAATATGTTCCGGGAAGCAGCTTTAGCTGAGGACTACAGCGGCGCTCCAACCCAGGGGAGCGGCGGCCAGGAACCGGCAGCGGCCCCGCCGTCTGAAACGAAGACAAAGAACTCTGAAAACGATCGAAAGGAGGGCCCGGTTTCCCCATTAACCGGAATATCCGGAAACGGCCCGGGAGCCCAGGAGGGGACGCTGACCAGGGAGGACTACCAGAAACGCCTGGAAGAGATTGACGCGCTGATAGCGGGTATGAAGCAGTCTGATCTCATGTCCAATACAGACAGCATGTCAAGCGTGGCAGACTATGAATATAAGCTGTGGGATTCAGAGCTAAACCGTATCTACCAGGCATTAATCCAGGCGATGTCCCAGGAAGAAGCCGAGACCCTGAAGGCCGAAGAACGCTCATGGCTCAGAACCCGCGATCAGGCGGCCAACCAGGCAGCTTCCAAATATAAAGGAGGAACCATGGAACGCCTCGAATATGCCGCCTCCCTGGCCATCTCGACAAGGACCCGCGCATATGAACTGCTGGAAGAATATGGCTCCAAATTAGATCCCAATTAATAGCTGCAAAGAATCCCTTCCACACCTATAACATCCGCTATTAAAACAGCAGTCCCTCAGAGGATGTCCATCAACGATATGAACTCTTTCATATGCAAAATTGATGATTTAAGGGCAGAAAATAGCCGCCACTACTCACAATAGTGACGGCATGCGGATTGATATATAATCCGTATTTGAGTTAAGATTGAGAGTAAGCCGCTTCTCTGGCTTTCCCTTTTCTATGCCTAATATATCATAATTTCCCGCCACTTTCAAGAGAATATTACACAAAAACAGAATTCCCTGTCTATGGCCTATGCTCACTGAGCAAGACAGAATTAATATAAATCACAAAACAGTCCTCGCATCCGGTTATATCCTCCGGCCTGTATAATCTTCATTATCCCATCTTCGCCACGGTCAATCACATTTCTCGGACAATATGCCGGGCGGGCCGCTGGAGGGGCGGGCTGGCACAGTACAGATTATGAGTTCCTGTGTGTTAGACGTGTAAGGCTGGCAGGAAAAAGGGCGGCAGATGTCATCCTGCCGCCTGTTCCTTATTCTGCCGGTCCTATATAAAGTTTCAGTAATCCTTTACCACAATTTGCAGCAAATTGTTTTTTCAATCTTTCTATTATGCCGAGAGCGCCTTGTTTAGAAAATCTCCAGCATAAGTCTTTGTTTTTTTGAAAATCCGTCTATGCGCTTATATCTTTTGTATTCCTTTCCGTATTTTGTTTCTTTTACAATATAGTATTTCATATCCTCCTCGCTTTCTCCCTGCGTTACCCGGCAGGGACGAGCTGAAATTAAAATATTACCTCAACTATCCAAACCCGGCCAAAAGCGTCTGTTAAGGTATCGCCTATTTTTAAATCATTGGCTATTGTTTCAAAAAGACAATGGTCAAGCCCTGATTTCATCCAGCCTCTGTATAACTTTTCCAAACTTTCCCTTCTTTCTCCCGGCATCCCCCGCCGGGTGGGTAGTGTGGTTATCCTGCCGGAACCGCTTCCAAAAATGTTTCCATACGCCAAAATATTCTGTCAATACTTCCTTCAGTACCACGGATGAGCCGCTTTGCAGCGGAAACTGTCCTACAATCCAAATCTCCACAAACCCGCATTTATCCACCGGAACGGACATGGAACCGCTTTATCCATGCCCATTCCGCCAGACAGTATTTTTTCAGGGCAGTATCTTATTTTCTATAACCCCATATCTTCACCGTGTCTTTACGCCCTTTATTAGCTGCCCGCGATGACGCAAGCCTGCCGTAATGTTTACATCCCGGGTAACCTGTATCTTCATAAAACGGGCAGCTCAGGGAAAGTAGATTTTCCTGTCTTCATACCGGGAAACCTCCCTTAAAGACCTGGTTCCATCCATTATAAACATCTACGGGTTCCTTACCATCTTTTACGCCTTTGCAGAAATCCGTTTATACAGTTTTAATAAAAAGAGCCCCCCAGAAAGGACGCTCCCAACCACCGCCGCTACGGGGAGGGAGGAGCCCGCCGCCTTATTGACCGGTTCCGTAAGGACGCTGAAAGGGGCCTGGGTATAATACAGGCGGATCACAAGGCTGCCGTCCGGGAGCACCTGGCAACTGGAAGGTTCCGTAAGGCTGGCATCAAACGAATAACCTGGATATTCCTTTACCGGGTATTTCGCCCACGTACCGGGAATTCCCTGCAAAGTTTCCGTACCGGCAGGGAGCCAGGATTTTTTATCCCCGGAAGGGATAAAACTTTCTTTATAATATTCCACCGTAAAAGGGACAGGATCACAGGTATAATACAGGCGGATCACAAGGCTGCCGTCTGGGAGTACCTGGCAATTGGAAGGTTCCGTAAGGCCAGAATCGAACGAATAGCCCGGATACTCCTTCGCTGAATACTTTGCATTCATGCCGGGAATCCCCTGCAAAGTTTCCGTATCAGCAGGGAGCCATGATTTTTCATCCCCGGAAAAACTTTCTTTATAATGTTCTACCTTATAAGGAACCGGATCACAAGTATAATACAGGCGGATCACAAGGCTGCCGTCTGCAAGCACCTGACAATTAGAAGGTTTTGTAAGGCTGGCGTCGAACGAATAGCCCGGGTACCCCTTCGCTGAATATTTTGCATCCACGCCGGGAAGCCCCTGCAGAGTTTCTGTATCAGCCAGTTTCCATGATTTTTCATCCCCGGAAAAACTCTCTTTATAATGTTCCACCTTATAAGAAACCGGATCACAGGTATAATATACCGGAACCTCAAGGCTGCCGTCTAAAAGCACCGTTTTTTCTTCCGGAACCAGTTCGGGGGCATATGTAAAACCGGGAAATTCCGAAGTTTTAATAAGGGCAGGCTTACCTGCCGCGCCCGTATGGGAAGTTTCCGATACCTTTTCCCATTTATAAGTACCGTCAGCAGAATATTTCTGGGTATAATGCCCTAATTTATACGGGACATTATATGTAATATTCATCCCGCTGGAATTCATGGCAGACATAAATTTTTTTTCATCCCCTGAATTCCACATATCATTCAAAAGTTTTCCTGCCGCCCCACTGTCAGGAATGGATAAAGATTCCCCAACCTGGCAGCCATTCACTCTTTGGATTTTTGTTTGAAAACTACTAAGGGAACGGGAAACCAGAAGACAACCCCCGGAAGAAAATACATTACCGGCATTTCCTGTTTCAAAATAGTTACGTATATCCGTTGTATTGCAAAATACCTTAAATGGCAAAGTCATTACAGTCCCGACCCTTAAATATCTGATAGAATCTGGGCTGGCAAGCTCCGAAGAAGAGTAGGTCAATTTCCCAGCAGAATCATACATGCAATGATTAGATCTGATGGAGGCAGGTGAAAAACCCGAACCTGACCGGGCATAGAACTTTACATCCAAACGGTCAGCATATGGAAGCGCAGCACCGGAACAACACCCTATTATCTCCTGGCCTTTGGGGACATAATAATTTGTCAGGACATACCCGCTTGAATCATAATGACTTATGACAGAAAAAGAATACACATAATTTGGATCATTACAGGAAACATCTGCCTTACAGGAAGAAACCCTCGGTTCAGAAGAGTCATAGTCCAGAGAGCAACCCGGCCACAAAGGCAAAGCGGAAGAGGGGAGGGAATAATAACGCGCAGTTGTCCCGTAAGAACCGGAAAGGGAAAGCCAGCTTTTTACGCTCTTAAAAAGCGTGTCAATCCCATGGGCTGTATCGCCCCATGACAAATCCGAATAACTGTTTACCTAGGAAAGGAGGGCGTTATTGTGTGTCGATTCCAGATAGCCTTTATACGCCCCCATCCAGCAGCCTATATATTCTTTTTGTACCGGGATTCCACAGGCCATAAAAACCGTGAAAAATACATAATCATCCGGTTCCATCACTCCTTCCGTATCCGCGAAAGAAACAACCGCCTGGGAAAGAACCAGGCAGGCCGACAGTATGGCAACCCATACCTTTTTTAAAAACTTAGCCCGCATTGACATCCACCTCACTTTCTGCATCATCCCCGCTCCCAACGGCTGGGGATTCCCTATAATCCGTTGTACCCCCTGCCTGGCTGATGCCGGGCGTCCCTGCCGCGCCCGCTCCCGGGGCCCCCTTCCCCCCGCTCGCGCGCACAGCAGGGACGTCCAGCATCTCAAATGTATCATAAAGCCGATAATATTTAGGAACGCTTTTATAAAACTCACTGCCGACCTTTTCTTTCATGGGGTACCATACCTTTACCTTCACAAACAGATTAAACGGCGAAAGCATCAGGCAGGAGAGGAACCAGCCCCTCCAGCCCATATTTTTTACTTTCCTGTGGATGAATTCATACTCCACCAGGCATCTCACCTGCCTGTCAAGCATCCTGTCAAACTGGGCGCACAGGATAATGAAATAGCCGAAATGGCGGTGCATGGTAAAAAACCAGTTCCAGCGGCCGCGGCCTTTGGCATTCCATTCACGGGCGTTAAACATAAGCTGGGCCTCGTCAACCACCAGCAGGATACTGTCTTCCTTCATTGTGCGCCCGTCAAATTTTTCTTTTGAAATTTCTACGAGCAAATCCGGATCCAGCTCGTCATTCGGGATATACCTCACATCCTTTTCCCCGCGGAGCCGGATATTATCCACATTGACAGGGAAGTTACACAGAACGGTCTGTTTCCTCCGGCACCAGTTATAAATCGTCCTGGCACAGTCCAGGGATTTCCCGGAACCCGGGGTTCCGCTATATAACACAATCATAAAAACACACCTCCTGAATGTTATAAATTGTAAGACAGTTTTCTCTGTAAAGCGGCCCATCAGCGGCGCTGAAGGACATGTTGACAGAATCGTTTTGCTATATAGGAACAATTTTTTTTCCCTGAAGCCTGAATTGAACTGTTATTTTTTTACTTTATATTTGCCCTAAACTGTCCCAAATAATGCACGCTAAGACTCACCCCTGTTAATCAATCGCCTTTACAAACCGGAGGATTACGCTTGACACGTAAAACACACCTACGGCCGCCCCCCAGACAGCCAGGAGGGCAAGGAAATCGGATACCGGGATAAAATAATTCAGGTAACCGAGATAGGGGATCTCTGCGATACTGTCAATAAACCCCCGGAAAGGGGAACCGGGCAGGAGCTGTAGGACAGAAACCAGGACAGCCCTTAACCCGTTTAACAATCCAGACATACGTTTTCACCCCCTGATAAGTGAACGGGTAGCCGCAATCAGGCAGGCGCAGAAGAGCAGGTCAAGCATGATACGGAAGATGACAACCGCCGGCTCCCATTCCGAAAAATCCAGGACAAATTCCTGATGGTAGTGGACAAACTGATAATCAATGTTAATTGGGATCACAAAACGCGGGGTTTCCCTGTCCGCCGCCAGTGTTTCAACAAGGTAAATCACATCAAAGGGGATGCAGAACGGGAACTTCTCCGAAATAATGCCCGGGACGCTGAGCTGTTCCCCTGCCTCAGAAGCTTCAAAGGAAAACGCATCCGCAACAGAACCGACAATTGCTGCAGGCAGGTCACGGACAGCCTCAAGGATATCAGACAGGGCGGCGTCGCCTGTCACCGGGATATCTGTTGTATCCCCCAATTCCAGGCCGCCGGCCCCTACCGTCTCCCGGACATCCTCCAATGTCCCGGCCGGGTACGTATCCGCCAGGGCCGCCATATTAGAGGCCGCAAGGTCAGCGCTGGCGGGGAATGATAAAATACCGGACAAGGCATTTTCCACCAGGCTGGCGGCATCCTCCCGGAACACCTCCACCTCCATAGGGACCGTACCGGAAACATACGTATTGACAACCTCACCTGTGGCGACATAATTTTTCGCATCCGCCAGGGAAGCGAATACCGGGAAGGGGAGGCTCCCGGCGTCAGCGGGGGAGCAGAGCATTGTGTCGCGGTACCAGCCGCTTTCAATCCCCGGCGAATAGCGCAAGCTGCCGTCACTGTTGACAAAAACACTGTAAGCGGCGGCCCTGTATACAGAATATTCAGAAGCAGCGGCATTCCTTTTATTGTCTGTATACTGGGGTTAAAACCCTCGCCTTCCAGGCGAAACCTTTAGGTCAACCCCACATCTCA
>NZ_CALPCY010000058.1:0-28477 GCF_943193115.1 Otoolea muris | reverse complement strand
GCAGCGGGACCTGCGGGCGCTACCGGGCCTACCGGACCTACCGGCGCGGCGGGCGTTGCCGGACCTGCGGGCGCTACAGGACCTACCGGCGCAAACGGTGTTACCGGGCCCACCGGTGCAGCGGGACCTGCGGGCGCTACCGGGCCTACCGGACCTACCGGCGCGGCGGGCGTTGCCGGACCTGCGGGCGCTACCGGACCTACCGGCGCAGCGGGCGCTACCGGAGCGACGGGCACGGCCGGGGCTACCGGCGCTACCGGGCCTACCGGACCTGCAAATGGTCTGAATGCTTATGCAAGTTTATACAGCACAACACCTCAGACCCTGAATCTGACTTTAGGAGGAACCACACAAATTCCGCTTGACTCTACCGGCCCGGTACAGGGAGCGACCTATGTGCCGGCAAACAGTATCACAGTGGCAACTCCCGGCACTTATGAGATCAATTATTCCACTACGCTGACAGCGGCATTGGCAACCACCGTCACCCTTGCCGTGAGAATCAACGGGACCAATATCCCCAGCGCAACGATTTCCAGGGCGCTGGCAGTAGGAACCAGCTCCGTGTTTAATGGAAGTACCATTGTGACTTTAACGGCAGGAAACTTTATCGATATGGCGCTTTCGGCTCTTCTGGCAGTAGGGATCACGCTTGGCAGCGGGGTCAACGCCACGCTGAGCGTTAAAAAGCTGAACTGATTTTCTTACAGATTAACCCATTGCGGACACTGCCGCAGTTTCTCCTCTTTACGCCAGACAGGGCGCTGCACGGTTATTCGTGCAGCGCCCTGTCTTTTTCCGCCATTTGACCGCGCTCTACTCCGTCTTTGGAAGCGCGTCTGTCGCTTTTTTCAATTCTTCATCTGACGGGATGTAATCTTTCATTTCCCCATCGTTAAATCGCTGGTAAGCCACCATATCAAAATAACCCGTTCCGGTTAATCCGAACACGATATTCTTCGCTTCACCTGTTTCTTTACACGCAAGGGCCTCGTCCATCGCTGCCTTAATCGCATGGCTGCTCTCCGGGGCCGGAAGGATTCCCTCTACCTTTGCAAATGCCTGCGCCGCCTTAAATACCTCAGTCTGCTCTGCGCTTCTGGCCTCAAGAAGACCCTGATCATAGAGCTCTGAAACCGTGGAGCTCATGCCGTGATAGCGCAGTCCGCCCGCGTGATTCGCGGAAGGGATAAACCCGCTTCCCAGCGTATACATCTTTGCCAGGGGGCAAACCTTTCCCGTATCGCAGAAATCATATGCATAAACGCCCCTTGTCAGGCTCGGGCATGAGGCCGGCTCAACGGCAATGATACGGTAATCCGCCTCGCCCCGGAGCATCTCGCCCGCAAACGGCGAGATCAGCCCTCCCAGATTCGAGCCGCCGCCCGCGCAGCCGATAATGATATCTGCCTGAATGCCGTATTTATCGAGAGCCGCCTTTGTCTCAAGCCCGATCACAGACTGGTGCAGGAGCACCTGGGCCAGCACGGAACCGAGCACGTAGCGGTAGCCCTCCTGGCTCACAGCCGCCTCCACCGCCTCGGAAATCGCGCAGCCAAGACTTCCCGATGTGCCCGGAAATTCTGCGTTCATCTTCCGGCCCACTTCCGTCTCCATGGACGGCGACGGCGTCACTTTGGCCCCATAGGTCCGCATCACCTCGCGGCGGAAGGGCTTCTGCTCATAGGAACACTTTACCATATAAACCTGGCAGTCCAGGTCAAAATAGGAGCATGCCATAGACAGCGCGGTTCCCCACTGGCCAGCCCCGGTCTCGGTCGTGACGCCCTTAAGGCCCTGTTCTTTTGCATAATAAGCCTGCGCAATCGCGGAATTGAGCTTATGGCTTCCCGATGTGTTGTTGCCCTCGAATTTATAATAGATATGCGCCGGGGTGCCAAGCTTTTTCTCCAGACAGTAAGCCCTCACAAGCGGCGACGGGCGGTACATCTTGTAAAAATCCCGGATTTCCTGCGGGATATCGAAAAACGGAGTCGTATCATCCAGCTCCTGCTTTGCCAGCTCCTCACAGAAAATGCCGGAAAGCTCCTCAAGCGTAATGGGCTTTAAGGTTCCCGGGTTCAAAAGCGGCGCGGGCTTTTTCTTCATATCAGCCCGCACATTATACCACTGCTTTGGCATTTCCTGTTCTTCCAGATAAATTTTGTAGGGGATGCTTTCCTGCATGTCTACCTTCCTTTCTTCCTCTTATGGACTCGGGCGGGGGAACGCGTTCCCTGCCCGCGCGCCGTATGAGCGGCATATTTCCTCCGCACGGGCCTGTGCAACCGGGCAGGGAAGGTTACTTCCCCTGCCCGCCGCGCCGGGCGTCCGCCGCCTTGCTGACATATTTCCTCTGGACGCCCGTGTGCATAAAAAAAGCTTCCGTCCCATTCGATACAGGACAGAAGCGGATTGCAACAGTTCCGGTTGCCGCGGCTCTCCGGGCATATTTCAAGCAGCTACTCGTTCCGAATCTCCGGTTCCATTTTCTAAGTTGTTGACAGCATACCGTAATTTGCAGAAAAAGTCAAGGGGTCTGTGAATCTTCCCAAAAACGGACTGCCGCCCCAGTAACCGTTCAGACAACCTGAACGGTTACGGCATCTGCCCATGAAAATCGCTTCGCGATGGGGCAGATGCCTGCTGCCGCTACGTTTTCGTACGGTCAGCGCAGCAGGTGCGCAGACCTATCTGAACTCTTACCCGCCCCATGTCTTCGCTCTTATCCATCCTTAAGAAAGCCATGCCTGTTCAAGACACCTTGGAATTATTTCCGCGCGCGGAAGCAGATGATTCTTTTTTTGCATTCTGACGGATAAAAATTTTGCCCTGCTCTAAATAAAATTCTCTCTGATCCTCTGACAGGGAACGGAAAATATGGATTAGAAGCTCTTCATCATGTGAAAGGGAGGACGCCGCGGAATGATCAAGCAGATAATCCGTGGTGACATGAAAAAAGTCTGCTATGCATATCAACGTATGGTAATCCGGCTCTCTTCTGCATTGAATATAGTTTCCCAGCGCCGAAGGGGACATATCTAAGCTTTCCGCCAGTTGCTTCTGCGTAATCTCATGCTGCTCTAATAATTCTTTTATGATTTCGCCAAGTTTCATGATCGATCTCCATTCATGAGGATGAAGTAAACGGGATAAGATTTTAATCTTATCCTAAAGACGTCAGTATTTGCCGAAAATACACATATCGAATTGACAAAACACATAATGTGTTTATAATGTATGTAGAGAAATAATTTTTATGAGAGGAATCATGAATCAATGAGAAAAATCAGTATAATTATTCCCTGCTATAATGTGGCATCGTATGTTGACCGATGTATCCGGTCGATCACCGTACAGAGCATGGGGATGGAACACTTAGAGATTATCTGCATTGACGACGCTTCTACTGACGATACATGGGAGCATCTCAAGAAGTGGGAACAGGCTTTCCCTGAGAATGTATTATTGATCCGCCAGGATGTGAACAGACGGCAGGGCGCCGCCAGAAATCTCGGCCTTCAGTACGCGTCTGCCGACTGGATTGCGTTCGTGGACGCGGATGACTGGCTGGAGCCTGACTATTTTGAACAAATGTACGCGCCGGTGGGAAGCTATGCCTGCGATGTGGTGGTCTGCGGCATAGCGGCTGATAACTCGGAATCTATGGTTTACCTGAAAGAAGAGGAGAAAAGCTGCGGAAACGATCGCTATATCCTGTCCGACACGCCGGAGAGTAAAAAGAAAATGCTCATCAGCAAGGGATTAAATGTTTTTGCCTGGGCAAAGATCATCCGGAAAAGACTTCTGCTGGAGCATCAGCTCTTTTTTCCGGAGGGCCTGGTCTATGAAGACAACTACTGGCATCCATTACTGCATATCTATGCGGATTACATATATGTGATAGGAAAAAAACTGTATCATTACTTTATGCGCGCTTCGTCTACTGTTCATACCGTCAACACCGATCATCATCTGGACCGAATCACGATACAGATGATGAAATGGGAGGATTATGGAAGGCGCGGACTTTTGCAGGAATACCATGAGGAATTGATATTTGATTTTTTATGGCATGCGGTAGCTTTTATGAAAACGCTTGTCTTTCGGTATGCGCAGCCGTCCTTCTCACATTACCAATTACAGTTGGAGGTAATCTGTGAGAGGATTCCTGACTATACAATGGATGCTTTTGCAACTGTTTTTTCAAATTTTTCGGACATTGACAGAGTTTGCTTTGAATCCCTGCATCATTCTCTGGATCAGGCGGGATTTCAGGCATTTGTAAAGCAGGTCCGGCAGATTGTATGAAAGACAGCGCGCATGCCGCTGCCTTTCAAATTGTCTCACTGTCGTTTTGCCGGAATACAACTGATTCAACGGCCGAAACGGCGGGCTTTTTGCTCACCGCGGCCGCAGAACCATATCCAGAAGCTCGGCGAGCGGCTCCATGGCGTTTCTCGCCTCCTCGTATGTATTATTCTGCGCCCCGACCTCGATGAGGGCCGAGCACGGCCGCAGATGCTGATTATAGCGAAGCCCCTTTAAATAGATATTCCTCGTAAAGCCCGGATAGATGGCGTCTGCGCAGAGCTTCATCTGGAAGCTGAAGGCCAGGTTCTGCGTCCGGTACGGATTCCTTAAATATTCGATCGGGCCGTCCGGCGTCTCGCTGGTGCCGTTAAAAAACATGATGGTAGCCGTCTTCTTTCCATTTATATCTGTCAGCAGATGCGTGCTCTCCCGCACGCCGTCCCTGTGGATATCGAGCACCACCTGTATGGACGGGTATTTCTGCAAAATAGCCGTGACGCCCTCCAGCGCATAGCTGTACGCCCGGCTGCGATCGAGCTTCCCGTTTTTCAGATCATAAACCGAGACGTCGTGGTACACCCTGTACCCTTTTTGCTCCAGAAGCTCGGTCAGATAATTTCCCACCCCCACAATCGTGGCCTGCTTTTTCTGTTCGCTGTAATCCGAAAAATGCTCCTGGGAATGCGTGTGGTAGATAAGAATCTGCGGCCCGTTCTCCTGCTCCTCCTGCGCATTTCCCGGCTTCAGTGAAAAATCCTCTTCCAGAAAATCCTTTGCCCGCATCAGCTCCCGCCCGGCCGCCGCCGTTGGGTGGACCGTATAAAAATGCTTCATCAGGAAATCATAATCCGCCAGTTGTTCGGACAGATACTCGATTGCTCCCTGAGACTGAAACAGCTCCTTTCCCGCCACGGTTCCCCCCGCCGCCCGGGCCGCGCTTTCTCCGGCGGACTGTGTTCCCGCCTGATCTGCCGCCCCTCTGTCCGCCGCGCTTTCTTTGGCGGCTCCCGGCTCATTTTCCTTTGCACCGGGACTTCCCGCGGCATTTTCGGCCCCGGACGTCCCCTCCCGGCCCGCCGCGCCGGCTGCCCCGTATGCCGGATCGCTCTCCCCTGCCGGGTAATTTTCCGCCAGTAAAACTCCGTTTCCCGTTCCTGTTCCTGCTTCTCTTCCCGCTCCCGCGCCTTCGTCAGCCAGCAGGGCGCTTCCCTCCAGATCGCGGACCAGGTATTCATATTCCTTTAATAGCGCGGCGCTCTCCAGATATCCATGGTATGAGGGATCGATCTCCCCGGGCAGGCCCGCGTCCTGTTTTCCCTCCGCATTGCGGTAATAAGGAACCTGCTTTAAGATAAACCGGGCAAGCCAGCCGGAGAATTCCTCATCCGTTCCATCCCCGGACTGAGGGGAGCCGTACCACGTTTTCCACAAAAAGAGCGCCGCCTCCCGCTCCCAGGCATCTCCCGCCCCGGCCCGGACATTTGATTTAAACATTAAAAGAAGCGCGCCCGCGCAAAGAAGAAGGAGGCATATAGCGGACAGCCCCGCGCCTCCTCCTCTCCTGCCTCTGTGAAACGCCCTCTCCCATCTCCAAAAACCGACCGTTCTCATCCTCACCCCGCCTTGCATAGTTTCCTCTTACTATTCTATGCAAAGACGGCGGTTTATAGTAAACGGCTGCCATAAAGCGCCTGATGGATTCCCTCCGAAACGGTAAAGCTCAGCTCCTTCACCCGCTCGTCAATGTCCTGCGGCGTGACGTACATCGGCCCGAACTCCGGCTCCATAAGCTCGCGGATCAGCTCGTACTGGCTCTCTGCGTCGAGTTCCTCAATGTATTTCCCATAATTGACCGTGTCTTCTGACATCGAAAGCGTCCGGATCAGCGCGTCCACGGTCCCGTGGACAATGGCCGCCGCCCCGACTACGGTCGGGATCCCCAGCGCCGCGACGGGAACGCCTATCGTCTCCCGCGTCATGCTGTGGCGGTTATTGCCCACGCCGGAGCCCGGGTGGATGCCCGTGTCGGTCAGTTGGATCGTGGAGGCCAGACGGCGCACATTCCGCGCAGCCAGGGCGTCAATAGCCAGTACCATATCCGGCCTGGTTTCCCTCACCACTCCTTTCACAATCTCCGCCGTCTCCATCCCGGTCTGGGCCATGACGCCGGGGACGATCCCGCTTAACACCGGAAGGCCGTTCTTTTCACAGAAATCCCCGCCGTATTCGGTCAGAAAATGGCGCGTCATCTGCAGGTTATCCACCACCCGCGGCCCCAGGGAATCCGGCGTCACCTGCATATTGCCAAGTCCCACCACCAGAACAGAAGCCTTTTCCTTCTTCTCCGGGCACATCTTCTCTATCATCATGCGAAGCTGATTTCCCAGCTCCTTTGACACCTCCTCGTGGTACCCCTCATCCCGCTTCTCCATGTCCGGGACATCCAGAGTCAGGTACGTGCCCATGGGCTTTCCCATCACGCGGGCGCCGTCCTCATTTAAAATAGATACCTCTGTCATGCGGATGTGGCTGTCCCTGTGATGCCATTCCCTCAGGGAAACCCCCCGGATCTCCCCGCCGTCCCCCGCAAAGCTTTCCTGTTCCTCCACCGCTAAGTCCGTGCGGACTTCAAACTTCGGCAGCGGCAGCTCCGACTGCGCAAGCCGCCCCCGCCCGCTGTTCCCGCCGCCATCCCCGCCCCGCTTTTGGCTGAAACCCTGGCTGTGAGTTTTGCTATGATTTTGGCTGTGACGCTTCATATTTTCCCTCCAGACATTTTTTATACGATCACGCAACCGCTCAGACAACTCAAACGGTTACGCTTATTGTCCGCAGAGAGCGTATATTTTATGAGCGTTCATTTCTAAAAAAATGCCTGCTGGCCATGCCGACGGCGCAGACTGCCATTCCGGTTGGGATGAAAACAAGATAAACCGCAGGGCGGAACCGTTTTCCTCCAGAACATACATAGACACCGCAGGCCACGCCTTTAATCAGCCTCCATGACAAATTTATCGTTTGCCAGCCGAAAAGACCGCCGCTTCCTTCACCCATCCCATCAGCTCATCATCAATCTCCTCCGTCCCGGAAACCAGGACATGGTGGGTCCAACGTCCGGGATATGGCTCAACCACCGCATCTATGCGCGTGGACTCCAAACGGTATCCCAACCCGAAAGTCACAACAATATAAACCTCCGGCCGCTCCTTCGCTTTCCGCACCGGAAGGAAAGAAACAAAAGCAAAATTATGTCTGTTAGAAAAAGTAATCTGCGTTTTCTGCACCTTTACCTTCACACCATCTGCCACGGAAAAAACTTTCTGTTCAAAAGCCTCATACAGAGGCAGCGCTTCCGGCTGCTGGTGGAACGGATGCAGTTCAATCTAATTCACCATGGGAGTAATTTTGCTGTTTAAGCAAAGATCCGCCAGTCCTGCCCGTCAAAATTGCTGACTCCGACGGCGCGGATCTTTCCTTCCTGATAAAGCGTTTCCATAGCGCGCCATGCGTCATAGTAATCCCCAAATGGATGATGGATTAGATACAAATCCAGGTAATCCACCCCAGCCTTTTAAGGGACTGTTCAAACTCCTCCTTTGTCCGGCCATATCCCGCGTCCTGAATCCACAGAGCGCCTTATCCTTCAACTGTAAAATGCCCGGTCCCACCATCGGCATTTTTACAGCATTATTTCATGTGATTTCTTCCATTCGTATAATTCCTTCTCATGACTGCCATTCATTTACCTCATCATATATTTTTTTCACAAAAAAGTACAATGCCGGTTGCTTTATGCGCTATAATTAAAACGCATACTAAAATCTCGTTAAAAGGAAGATTATTATTGTATCTTTAAAAAGAAATCAAATACTTTACTGAACCGCTTTCTGATGCAGATACGTGCGGAAGTCAATCATGGCGAAAAGCAAAAATAAAGAACAGGATCTGTACTAATTTAATGTAGTCGCTTTGTACAGGTCCTGTGTTTATGCGTATTTCGGCATAATCCAGAACTTCATCGCCGGATAGCTGATCACCACAATAACGGTTACGGCGGGAATCCCAGCCGGTGTCACAGTCCGGCTGATGATAGATGCGGTTACACTTGCAATTGCGGATCTCTTTTTCCAGACATTTGCAGGTTCGTTTTTTTCGTGCCTGTGCAGCCGTGTAAACAGGCGTACCATCCCCGGCTTTTACAGAACACTGGACAGCTTGATATTTGCAGCCCTCCAGCTTTGCAATCTGCTCATCGGTCAGCTCGGAGTGTTCAATGTGCCTGCTCACCCGGTTCAAAAGGGATATGTCCTCAAGCTCAAATCTGTCAAACGTCTGGTACAGCATTTCGTCAATCTCAATATTCTGCTGCTTTCCACGACCATCCTTAAAAGAGAGGTAATAATGCCCTTGGTTATCGTCAAAGTGTACGGATTATACTTGACCTTTTTTGGGTTTGGATGCATTTCAAGCATTATAATTTCCTTCAAATCAATGCTTTTTGACAACTGCCTGCCCTCTTATTTTTAAGTCATGCAGTCGGTTGTCCATCATAAATTTCTTTTTTCTTGGGTCGCCCTCTGCACGGTAGACAATTAAGCTCTCTAAGTCAAATACGGAACTCCAGACCGTTTCAAAGTCTGGCTCATTGTCATACTGGCACATAAAGCCATAATCGCCCTTTAAAAGCTGCTTGGTGGTTTCAATATAATCCTCTTTTATCCGTCCCGAAACAAAACTGTCTATGACAACTTGATACCGTTTATGGGAATCATAATCATCCCCATTTGCATCATCGTATGATTTCATTTCTTCAGATGTAAAACTGTTGACAGCACAAATAATTCTTCCATTATCAAAACTTTCTGCATCTCGGATTTTTTTTATGGATGGCGTACATTCAGCCACTGCCATATCGCCGCTTTTATCTGCAAGCAGAATATTACAGTTAGAAGCGATTGGAAGTTCCATTAATAGGGAAACTGCCTGCTCCGTATTATCTGCTTTTTCGAGCAGATACCGCACGATGAAACAGGAATTAAATCCCGCCTGTATCTTATCAAGGCTGGTCATTACAAAAGTCATTGCAGCCGCAAGCCCATGTTCATTTATTCCCTCCTCCCCGTTAATAAAAGAGGATGTCGTAATATTAAATCTATTTCTGTTCTTCGGGGCATAGATTTCACTTTTGCTCCCCTCCCGCAGATAAGGCGGCAAGTCATTGTTTCTGCCATATAGGATTCTTCCGCCCTTTGCATATGCGAAAGCAGTGCATCCCCGAACTTCAACGGGAATATTGCTCTCCAGGTTATACATGCAGCATCCCATACATAGCATCCAAGAAGCAAAACGCAGATAATCCGCACCTATGGCGTCGCTCACCCCTCTGATTTCCTCGCATACCTCTGGGAAATATGTTCTTAATGCCGCTTCGCTCCGTTTCCCATGTTCCAGTTGAAATTCATCCAAATGGAGCGGGAAAGAAACCTGACATTTTTTGAATATCTTTCCACGCTTCACACCCATTTCATAATGGTCTCCCTTTAACCTTAAATGATACACCGTTTAATCATCCTCCTTACTGACTGCAATCCATACTTCGGAATGTCCGTGTACTGGCTGTCCGCTGCAGATCGGATACACTTCAATATCTGGCGGCTCTGCATATTTATACCCGGAGAACGGCAGCCATTCCATATAGAACCGCCTGAACACACTCTGCACATCTTCCTTAAA
Organism: Otoolea muris; assembly: GCF_943193115.1. NCBI lineage: Bacteria > Bacillati > Bacillota > Clostridia > Lachnospirales > Lachnospiraceae > Otoolea > Otoolea muris. Next base: position 18,430 of record NZ_CALPCY010000058.1, on the reverse strand, counting down.
ACGCCCATCATTGTCAAATATTACCCATGTAGCCGCAGGGATTTCCAATCCATACATGCCCGCAGGGGCAGGGGAATTTGCAGCAACGCCGATGTAGTAATAAATTTCTTTCGGGTTTTTATATACGCTGATTCCTAAAATTCCTCCCGGCTCTCCATTAGACAGCCCGCATATTTCCAAAAATTGTTTTCCCTGCAATGACGCTTTCCAAAATGCTGGGACAATCCTTAAATTTTCTTCCATATCCGAAGTCAAAGGGATACGGATGCCCACAATACGCAGGGGCGGCTTTTCCGCAATGCGATATGTCATAGCGCTTCCTCCTGTGATTTCAATCTTAAACTGAATTGACGGATATGCTTGCAGGACACTTCCCCCTAGCTTAGCTGCCGTTGGCGTGATGCCATGAACATTCTGAAAAGCCCGATTAAAAGCAGCCGGAGAGGAATATCCATATTTTAATGCAACGTCTATTACCCTGCTGTCTGCCCGCTGCAATTCAAATGCCGCCTGCGTCATTTTTCGGCGGCGTATGTATTCCGCCAAAGAAACACCCGAAACATAGGAAAAAACACGCTGGAAATAATAGGGGGAACAACACGCAATGCGGGCTGCTTCATCATACGATATTTCCTTATCCAGATTATCTTCTATGTAATCAATGGCTTTTCCAAGCTTTTTCAACCATTCCATCCTTTTACCTCCTTGCCGTTAAGGATAGCTTAATCCGATTTATATTTCCTCTCTTTTTCTGCTATCTTTTGTAAACACAAGTAATTTCTCACTCCTATCAATCGTTTCTGCCTTTCTGTCAAAAATAATTGTACGGTTTTCGATGCCTGCACAGCAGATATATCGTCAGCATAAGCGTGAGCAGTTCCGCAAGCGGGACTGCAAGCCATACGCCTGTCACCTCTAAAAATCTCGGCAACGCCAAAAGGAACACCGTAATAAATCCAAACGTCCGCAGGAAAGATATGGCGGCAGACGCTTTCCCATTGGATAATGCCGTAAATAATGCGGATGAAAAAATATTGCATCCAGAGAACATAAAGCTGAATGAAAAAATGCTAAATCCATTCTTTGTAATCTCAAAAACATTCCTGTTATTCTCCGCAAATACCTTGGCAATACTTTCCCCGCCGTCACAAACAGATTCTGATACAGCACCTGCATCATGTTAAAAGCGGCGAAAATGAGCTGTGTCGTCAGATAATCCCTGCAATATGGGAACAATATTTCACTTGCACCCAATCCCCAGATAATTTCATCCAAAAAGAAAAGCCCTGCCGCTGTAATCAGCAGACCGATAACCGCCCCTGCCACGACAATCAACGTGAAATTGCTTCGGGCTTCCTCTGTGTTTCCATTCCCCATTTTCTTCGCAACAACCGCACTTCCTCCTGTCGCAAGCATCGTCCCCAGACCGACAATCAGATTGATGACGGGGCAGACGATATTGATGGACGACAAAGCGTTCGTGTCTACAAACCGTGCGACGAAAATTGTGTCTACAATGGTGTATAATCCCATAAACAGCATCATCACCATGCTTGGGAAAGCAAATCGGATAAGTGATAGGGCGTTAAAGCTCTCTGCCAACGGGTTTTTCTGTGTTTCGCTCATTCCTTGTTTCCTCCTTGTTCTCCGGAAGAAGCACGAAACGCTGCGTCGGGTAGCCATATTCCACAAGCAGTTCCCGTTCTGCAAATCCAAGACGGCGGTATTCTTCCCGCCAGCCCGTATCTGCCTTATCGCCTGCACGGTATGTCGTCAAGGTAATCTCTTTCCCGCAAAGCAGTTCCTCCGCCAGCTTATCAATGAACAGCTTTGTAATGCCGAGATGCCGATACTGCGGATGGACAGCCAGAAAGTCTATGCTGCCTGTGTCGGGCGAAAATCCCATCACGCCAATAGCCATGTCGTCATCCCGTAAAATCAAAGCCTTTTTATCCGCAATATACCGATGCAGGTTTGCGGCGTAATCTTCCTTATCCAGACATGGATAGCCGTCAATCGCGAGGCTTACCAGTTCCATCCAGTCATCCGCATCTTCGGGCGTGGCAAATTTTATATTGTCTTTTGTCAAATCCATTTTTACAAGCTCCTCCTTCAGATAAATTTCCAGCTGTAACGGGTAGAAGTTTTCCGTTTCCCGAAATTCCGCAGGGGAAGTCTTATACATCGCCTTAAAAATATCCGTAAATGCCTGCTGGCTTTCATACCCGCTCATAAGGGCAATCTCGATAATCGGTTTTGCCGAAAACACCAGAAGTTTTGCCGCTTCTGTAAGCTGCCGCCGTTTTGCGTAGTCGTGGATAGTCAAGCCGGCTGTCTTTGTAAAAATCCGATGCAGGTGGTATTTGGAATAGTGCAGTGCCGATGCCACCATATCTAAATCCATCTTTTCGTGCAGATGTTCTTCGATATAGCGGATAGCCTGTGAAACAATTCGTACTGTCTGACCTTGCATTTTGCTCCCTCCTTTCTTCATTCTCGCCCACGCTTTATGGACATAGAGGCACACCCTTGTGGTGTTTCCTTTTTTCCGCACTTTTTAAGCATTATGATATGCCTGTGTGGGATTTCAATGAAATATTGTAACACACGGAGTTTTCTATCTTTTCATCATTCTTGCTATGTTTTTGACAGTTGTTTTCTATCCTTACTATTGCATTTCATTGTGCGCCTTATCATAACACTTAACTCACCTTTCCTTTAAAATTACATTCTTACAGTCTATTTCTTTTCTTATCCACTCCCGCATTACATTCAACTGATATTCGGTGTGAAACCAATGCTCACAATTCTCAGCAACAGTAAGATTACAGCTAAATTTTTTCGTAAACTGTTCTACAAGGCAACGGTCAATCAGATTATCATTTTCCCCATACAATATTTTAGTCGGAAAGTCCCATTGTCTAATTGGATGCTCTAATACATACTTCCAATATTCCCATGAAAGCGTCTGCCCGAAGTCAGTTGGAATCAGACGCTGCTTTTCTAACTGATTTTGTGATACACCTGCCCATTCCATCATCTTTGACATGAGTTCTTTCATATCCAGAACAGGAGAAACAAACAGACAGTTTTTTAACGGCTCATTCCCAAAACTTAACATACTGAACCATGCGCCGATGCTGCTCGCATATAAAGAAATCTGCTTCCACCTATCTTTGACAAAATCCATAATCCCAGATAACTCTGGCACAATGCTCCAAGGCTCAAATTCTACTGCCCCATTTACCCGCTCCCCATGTTTCGGCAAATCTACGCTAAGAACCTGCCACCCGAAACAGCAAGCCACGTCTGCGAATACTGCCGCTTCTTCTTTACATCCTCCCTGACCATGTACATAAAAATATAGCTTTCTTGATGGAAGACCCCAAAGAAAAGCAGGTATTCCATTTATTTCAAATTCCTTTTTCATTCTCGCCATCCATTCTTTCCCCTTTCAAAATACTACTAAAAATAGTATAAACACTAATATAATTAGTATTCTATCTGATCATACTCTCACTGTCAATAACTAATGGCAGAAAATCTAATAATAATATTGACTTTACTAATCTCATTAGTTAAAATAGTTAGAAAATATCTTTGCGAGAGGTAAACTTATGCGGATAACAAAAGCTGATGTAATACAAACTGCTGCGGATATAGCGGATAAAAACGGCTTAAGCAATGTTTCTTTAAAAGTCGTTGCCGAAAGCCTTAATATCCGTACCCCGTCATTATATAACCACATAGACAGCCTTGAAGCCATGCTTAGGGAAATCGCCCATAATGGTATGAAAACCATGAATGAACGGATGATGCAGGCAGCTATCGGCAAAATTGGGGACGATGCAATAAAAAGCGCAGGCATCACATACCTTAACTACATGATTGAACATCCTGGAATTTATGAAACAATACAATGGGTAACCTGGCATGGCACTGAGGAAACAGGGAAAATATTTGATAACTACCTTTCACTTTTAAAAACGCTCGCCCTTTCATGCAATTTTAATCCAGTAAACATTGATGAAATTTTAAACTTATTGACAGGCGTTCTTCACGGCTACACAACCTTGCAACTGCGATATGCGTTTACCAAACCTGATGAAGTCAGGACATCCTTATCCACCGCCCTTGATACCGTACTGGCAGGGCTGCATCAAAAGTATGACCAACATGAAAAGGAACATTTATGATGGCAAATAACATATGTTACTTATACAATGCCCAAGCAGGCATTGAACTGATTTTCTGCAGAGACTCAACTATATCTATATCTTACCCGTTACATAATCACGTTTCCGTACTAACAATCGGCATCATATTGGATGGCTCGCTTGTCCTTACAACGAATAAGGAAACAAGGGTTTATAAACAAAACGAAACATTTACAATATTCCCATATGTGCCGCATAGCATTTCGGCACATAACAGCTATACCCTGCTTACCCTGTTCATTGATAAGAATGCTGTAAATGACGCATCTGTTACCACCATACAAAAACGTATCGGACTTCTTCTGATGCAGGCTCTGAATATGGTGTTGTTCTTCAGATTAAAAGAGCATTCGATTTGCAGATTTTTTTAGCAGAAAAAGAATCCATTATAGATTTCCCGCCACATTGCGGGAATACGGTTCCGCACATTATTCGGAACGGAAAATACCCCTGTGCAAATTAATTGCGCAGGGGTATGTCCTTCTTGGAAATTGCTGAACAGGAAACCGGAGAACCTGAACCAGTATTTAGGGCGCACAGAGCCGCCAAAAAGCGCACAGGAACAGCCAGATCGGGATAATAACCCTTCCCGGTAATTCTCTGTCTGAAAAGGGCTTTAAAAGCAAAAAAAGCATCATGGAAATGTGCATAACTCCCCATTCCGCTATGGACACACCATTCACAGCTTATGGAAAAGCAAAAGACAGCTTTCCCACATCCTGCAAACAGTATTGCCCACAGCTCCATAAGACGGGGAGTTATACACATTGCCCACAATGCCGAAGGCGGCGGAATCCCACCCACTCCCTACATTTTATCTCAATATCCTTTTAGGCATAAATATTAATCTGGCTTATGCTCAATACGGTGATAATCGGATATGATATTTCCTAATGTGATGCTTTCTAAACTTTGGCATAGGTCATTTCTTATTTTCTCATAAGAGCAGTCCAATACATTATGGATATTTTTTCCTATGGGGCATAGCTGCGAAGGCAGTGAATGAATGCCTATAAGTTTGGAACTAAAAGCTGGCTCTATCGCTTTACATATACGGTATAAGGTCACTTCATCCGGCGGACAGTTCAGAGTTGTTCCGCCTGTCCCGAATTTCACAGATATTATGCCATCCTTTTTCAATGAACTTATAATATTGCGGATTGTGACAGGATTGATCCCGGTTGATAACGCCAGAAGTTCACTGGTTACCTTCTGCTTATCCCCATATTCATAAATAAAAATAAGGCAGTGAATCGCAACCGAACATTTTGTACTGATATGCATGACATTACTCCTTTCCACGTTAGATTGTAGCATATATTTTTATTGCTGTAAATCTTGACACTACACCATGCGCCTGTTATAATAGTGTAAATTTTAGATTTACAGGAGGAACAGGCATGAAAGTTTCACAGATTATTTTTAGTCCGACAGGAGGAACGAAAAAGGTTGCAGATGCCATAACAAATACATGGGGACTGCCTGTAAATAAAATTGATTTGTCCAATGCAGAAACCGATTATTCCTCGCTTAGTTTTGAAAAAGATGATATTGCGCTTATTGCGGCTCCGTCTTTTGGCGGACGTGTTCCAAGCCTTGCCACTCAGAGAATCTCAAATATTCATGGCAGTCATACCCCCTGTGTAATTGTCTGCGTATATGGTAACAGGGCATATGAGGATACCCTGATTGAATTAAGCGATGCTGCTGAAAAAAGCGGCTTTCAGGTAATTGCTGCCATTGCCGCCATCGCAGAACATTCTATTATGCACCAGTACGCTACAGGCAGACCGGACACTAAGGATAAAAAAGAATTAAGCGGCTTTGCGAAAAAAATATCAGAGAAAATAAACAATAACCTGACCGGTCTTTCCACACCGCAGATTCCGGGAAACCGCCCCTACAAGAAAGCGGCCGGAATCGGCTTAATACCCAAAGCGGACAATAACTGCACAGACTGTGGTCTTTGCGCCAGACAGTGCCCTGCACAGGCAATCAGCAAAGAAAATCCAAAAGTTACGGACAGTAAAAAATGTATTTCCTGTATGCGCTGTGTCGTACAATGCCCGCAGTCATCCCGCAAAGTAAATGGGGCTATGGTTTCTGTTGCGGCATTGGCAATGAAAAAAGCCTGTTCAACAAGGAAAGGGAATGAGCTTTATATTTAATTTGCTTCCGGTTATATCCAATGCCATATGATATAGTCTAAAAACCGCGAAAAAACAGGGTAACAGTTCAGATAGGTCTGCGCACCTGCTGCGCTGACCGTACGAAAACGTGGCGGCAGCAGGCATCTGCCCCATCGCGAAGCGATTTTCATTGGCAGATGCCGTAACAGTTCAGGTTATCTGAACTGTTACAAAACAGGGGTGCCGAAGCCCACCATTTCCTAAACCCTCTTGCAAAATTCGCAGTGTTGGTTTATAATTATCTTAGAATCCGAAGGATATTGGAACGTCCGACGGTTGTACAACCGGAAACTTATAATGCGTTAAAAAATCAACGGAAAAGGCTATCCCTGTTGCAGTAGAAGATAGCCTTTTCCGTTACTTGCGGTTGTTTCTGTTGTCTAAGTATGTTAATGCTGCGAAAATGACCAACAGCAGTGTAAGTATCTCAAGTGTGTTCATACCGACCTCCTTTCCGTTTCCAGAAAGGACAATCGCAGACTATTCCTACTCGCTCTAATCTGACTAAGAGGATTATAGCACGTTATGTCGAATAATGCTATAAAAGATTTGCGTTAATCACTCCGCCGCTTCCAATGCCGCCTCTGCAAATTCCGCATCGCTCATGGCTTTCAGATTCCCTATGACCTGTCCGGCAAGCTCCGCCATATCACTGTCCTGTATATGGGGGATCACGTTCTGTATGTCGGCAATCATGCCCGTCCTGTCCTTCCCCTCAAACACACACATCAAATGGATTTCTTCCACTGTAAATTTATCCATAGCTTATGTCTCCCTCTCTGATTTTTTCTCTGTCCCATTTTCCGGGACTGACTTATCCCTCTGCTCGATAACCGCCTTTTTCTCTGCCAGTTCCTCAATCTTTGCAAGCGGCTTGTATTCCGTCAGCTTATCTGACAGCTCTTTCGCCCTCCTTGGGCCTGTACGCCCTCACTGTCATCAAGCTCTGTCCCTTTCCCGATAATATCCGTCATGCCTTCCTAGATACTGTCTGAAATGAGCGCATTGACCTTGCCTTAAACGGCTGGGGGGTATGAGGATTGCCAAACAGCTTATGGAGGACAAAATCCCCATCACACGGGTAAAGGGCAATACGGAATGTGACGTGAATTATTACTCATGGGGGAGCGCACGGATTAGCAGCCGCATGGAGCGGCGGTATCTGGCGGACGCTTCGGAGATGGAGAAGGAACGGGAACGGCTGGAAGCAAGGAACCAGGAGATTGACGAGATGTTCCTGAACCTGTATTCCGACAAGGCAAAGGGAATCCTGTCCGAGCAGCGTTTTGTGAAGCTGACGGCGGCAACGCTGCACTAGTACAGCATTGTATTAATTCTCGAGTAAACACCACTCGCTATCCGCGCCCTCTGCACGCCTGCGAAGCTAGCCGTAGGCTCCACTACGACGTCGCTTCGCAGACGCACAGATGACACGAATATCAAGCGATTTTTACTCGCGAATTAATGCAATGCTGCACTAGAAGGATTGGCACTCTCCCTGCGCCGCTCCAACGAGCAGGAGAGTGATGTACGCCCCTTTATTCGGGAAATTCGGCAGTACGCCACAGTCCGGGAACTGGACGAGGGTATCTTAAACCGCCTTATCAGCCGGATTCTGGTGGGTGAGGTGAAAAAGGTTGGCGGGGAGAAGTTTCAGGAAATCAAAATCATTTATAACTTTGTCGGGGAGATACTGGCTGTAACAGAATAATGTGAGATTATAGAAAGACAGGAGGAATCCTACTTTTTAAGATTTCTCCTGTGCACTGGAGCTGTTTTTTTACAGCTTCTTTTAGATTTAACCGTGAATACACAATGATTTTGCAAAATTATTCACCTGTGATTATTACAATTTTCACAGCTTGAGTTGGATGTTCTTCATTGTCAAGTGTCCCCCGGTAACTGATCTCCACTTTATCGCCCACGGCAATCGTGGAACCTCCTTTTGCCTCATGAGCACTTTCCGTGGAATACCCTTCTAATATCGGGGTATTTTCTGTAAAAAAATAATAGAGCATATCGTCCTCAGGAGTCCTGAGTGTAAGTTTGTTTTCTTCATACTTTTCAATAATTCCTGCTATGGGATCGCCCGCTGGGATTTCTTCGGCCGGAATTTCTTCGGCTTCCGAAGTGGTTTTTCTGGTTTCTTCTGTAATCTCTGGCTTTGACGATTCTGTAACTTTTGCTTCTGTTTCTGTAGTTTTTGCATCTACGGTTGTTACGTCTGCCGCTTCTTCCTGAACCGTTTCTTTCGGGGAATCATTCTCCACAGATATTTCATCCTCTTTTGGTTCCGATGAGCATCCGATCATCCCCATAGCTAAAGCTATCATAAACATCAGTATCAATTTCCTTTTCATAATTTTTTCCCTCACTTTCTAAAAGAATCGTATTTCCGTGGCATAAAATTTATCATTTTTAAAGCTGCCCTTCATTTCAACAGACATATGTACCTTCAAGTCCTGAAATTCAGCTTTTGTGTCCTCAGAGCTTTCTCCATTTCCATCAGTGGCTTTTAAATAAAAACGGGTATCATCTCCCAAAATTACATGAATCAACCGGGAATCAGGGAGATCAGCATTGGAGCTTGGAGAACTGTATGATAAGGAACCGTCATCAAGAATTTTTACTTTCTTTTCGGCAATGAAAAATGAGTCTTCTTCAATCTTCCAGACCTTACCCAGAAAATCCGCATCAACAGCAGCAGCGACATCCGGCTCTAGTACCTGCCATTTACCTGCTGTATTTTCCTGAAGTCCATCCGTGTTCCCATCAATCTCTTTTAACGGCGCATCATTCAATTCCTCTAATAATGCTTCGTCTGCCTGGTTTTCTTCTGTCTTAGCAATAGAACCGGAACCACATCCTGTAACCATTGTATTCAATATACAGACAGTACCGAGTAATATCATTACTTTTTTTAGTTTCATAAATACCTCCTTGTTATCATAGAAATAATAGATATTATAGTTTATCTAAATCATTTAAACAACCTATTTGTTGTGAAATGCTTCTTAAGTGTAGCAAACGTCCTTAAACCTCTCTTAACGATTTATCTTTTCTGCCCACCTTAATCCCAAATATGCTGCGCCATTCCAAGGCGGTCCATCTGTTGCAGGCAGGTGTAAACCTGATCTATATCTGTGACTTTCTGGGCCACAGTGATATCAAAACTACAGAGATCTACGCAAGGGCCGATACGGAGCTGAAGCATTTGAAACTGTAGGCTTACCTATCGCAATCTGGCGCGAATGCTCATGTGCGGTAAAGCAACACGCAAGAACTTGACAGACAGCCTTCCATTATTCCGGCTTAATAGGAATTTCAATTTGAGTGATATAATCATCTATACTGTCAATAACCAGCTCATTGATACCTGTTTCATAAGCATAGCCGCATAAAGTTAATCCTTGCTTTTTCGCATAGGCAGGGATTTCTTTGTATCTTTTGGGAAGTTTGTCCCAATTTCCCTTACAGAAAGCCCTTAGATATGTTCCGGCAGGCTGCAAGTGAAGCCCCTTTTTAGAAACCGGAAAAGACATTTCGATATAAAGGGCAGTATATTCGCTAAAATTTCCTTGATACAAATTCTCCGACGGGAGCATAGAGCCATAAGAAGCATCGTGCAGACGGCGAAGCTGATATTTTTTTGTTTCAGAAATAACCTTTTCGATTTCTTGTTCAAGTGGTAAGTTTTCAGCCGTATCAACAACCACCAAATAGCAGCTTTGTTTTTCCACAAGGCTGATTTCTGCTATATCCAAAGAACGAAGCATATCCATATTCTGCTGATGATTGATTAGGATTTTTTGTATAGATTTTTAATGGGAAATTGTTCGATTTAACTCTATAATTTTTTCCTGCAAAAGAGAACCAAAATTATCAATGGTGCGATTTTCCATAAATTGTTTGATTTCATCAAGAGATACATTCATTTCCCGCAGCATTAAAATTGTTTCCAATGCTGCACTCTGCTGGTAGCTGTAATACCGATAGCCGTTTTCTTTAATACAGGCAGGTTTCAGCAAACCAATTTCATCATACCACATTAAAGTTTTTTTATTGATATCCAGTAGGAAAACAAGTAGGAGGATTTTTATGATACGCATTTTAGGAATTGCACTCATTGCAGGGATAAAGATACTCTTGTGCAAGGGATAACAGTAGGTATTCTCTCATTCCTCATATCAAAGAGTATAAATTTTAAAATTGATACCAAAATAGCATTTTTTATTAAGACACGTATATTTAAACTTGCTATAATAGATAAGAGCGCAAGGAGGGTATGATGAAAGACCAAAAAGAAGTTGTAAAAAAAGTCATAGATTATATCGAGAAGAATTTAGAGAAAGAAATCAGCTTAGATAATATATCAAAAAATATTGGTTATTCCAAATTCTATCTTAATCGCATTTTTACAGAGTATACAGGAATTACCATGTATAAATATTTACAAAACCGCAGACTCACTGTTGCTGCTGAAAAGCTGGTTAGAACAGATAAGCCAATAATGCAAATTGCGTATGAAGCTGGATATGATACACAACAGTCATTTTCGTTTGCTTTTAAACAAATATATTTATATCCACCTAAAATTTATAGGGATATTGGAATCTTTATGCCAAAACAAAACAGAATTTCTATGTGTTGTTCTTATATCTTTAGTTACAAATTTATTACACGAATTATGGAGAATGCTGCATGAGTACGATACCTTATGTAATTGAACAGACAAGCCGTGGAGAAAGAAGTTATGATATTTTTTCACGGTTACTATCCGATAGAATTGTTTTTTTGGGGGAAGAAGTAAGCGATATGTCGGCCAGTCTGATTATTGCTCAAATGTTGTTTTTAGAAGCGCAAGACCCCGAAAAAGATATACAGTTATATATAAACAGTCCCGGAGGTTCTGTATCAGCCGGTTTTGCTATTTATGATACAATGCAATATATAAAATGTGATGTTTCAACTATTTGTATTGGTCTTGCCGCCAGCTTTGGAGCTTTTTTATTAGCTGGTGGAACGAAAGGAAAACGTATCGCTTTGCCAAACGCAGAAATAATGATACACCAGCCAGCAATTCATGGAAATGGTATTCAAGGACAGGCAACAGATATAAAAATAACATCCGACCATATACAAAAAAGTAAAGAACGCCTAAACTCTATTTTAGCAGGGAATACTGGAAAAAGCATTGAGGAAATTGCCCTTGCAACAGAACGCGATAACTATATGTCGGCAACTGAGGCAATGAATTTTGGGTTAGTTGATAAAATCATAGATAAGCGTTGAAATGATAGAATAAAAGCAAGCGCTCAACAGGTTCTTTCCAAGCTTTGTTGACTTTAGCTTAAAAAAGTGACAGTTGCTATGCATAAACGATACCTGATTTGCTTTTTGGGCAGCAATATTCTGCTACAATCAGGTTATTTAGCCCCCAAAATAATATCGCTATATGCTTTTACTTTAACAAAGCAGCGGTTACTATATGGTGCATTCAACAAACACTGGAAAGAACCAGTCAACAGGCATAAAAAGGAGGGGACAACAGACAGGAAATATTTTTTAAATAAGGTGGGGATGGAGAGGATTCCATAGCCTGTTGTGCACATTTCCATGATGCGTTTTATGTAGTATTCTGGTTTCATGTCTTATTTCAGATATTGGTTGAAACGACAGCCTATGCCCCAAATTGTCTCTATATAAATGGGTTCACTTGGCTTATCTTCTATTTTTCCCTTATATTGCAGATATAGCTCAAACAATATTATAATCACTATAATACAGTTCGTTCCAGACAATAGTATATATTTGTTCTTTGCTAAAAACTCTTCCGGGATTGCCTGTCAACAGGCACAGAATTTCAAATTCAATAAATGCTAATTTGATTTCCTGCTCCATTTTAAATACCACTCTTTTTGCTTATATTTATTTTTAATCCATTGATTTTGTGCCAATTCCTCGACAGAAAGTTTGCATTCTGGGTATAATTCCAACTGCTTTTTTAAGTTGTGGATATATGGGGAATGGTTTTTAAGCTGCCAAGTGGAAGAATCCGCAATTTTATCCAAACAGTTTAATAGCTGTAATATCTGATATTGGTTAATTTTTCCCATATCAAAATTTAGCTTTCCATTTACCGCATCATCTGCCAATGCCAATGCTATCGGTTCAAGAATTACAAATAAAATAATTCCAGTTCCTATAGTGTATTTTAATACTTCCATAAAAAATTTTTCATCTTTTTCATGTGCAAAATTTTTTTGTAATCTTGCTACATAAAAGGTATCAAAACCTTGCTTATGAATAATTTTATGAGATTTGTTAATTAGTTCTCTATGATGCATAAAGTAATCATCTAATATTGTCTTTATCTCTTTATATCCATACACCATTTTTTCTAATTGATTTCTAATCTTTGAATCCATAGGAAAGCGTTCTTTTTTTTCCCATTTTTTTAATTCACCATTATCTTTATTTGATAGATATAACATTGAATCAAATACTTCACTGGCTTGACGTACAGAATAAAAGGCACAATCAAAGTAGCCATCCTCATATAAGAAGATGGAATTAATCAAAAGTTGAGTCGCTTCTGATAAAAAGGCATTACAGTACATGATATCTAAACGTCCAGTAATTAGCAGCATACCATGCAAATAAGATAATAATTCTTTTCGTTCTGGTAACTCACATTTCTTTTTACAATTATCTTTCATGTTCTGCATTATCATTTCTTGTAAATCCATAAATCTCCTCTAAATTACATTAAAATATTTTAAAGCATCTTTAATCGCTTCCACTTTCTCTGCTGTCGGATGTTTCCTCGGCTGTTTCAATTTCTCTACCGCATTAGGGGCATCATACATCGGCAAACCTAATTCTCGTTTTACCTCTGCGATATATGCGGTATGTACTTTGAAGTCATATTTCGCTTCTATGTACTCCTTAATCATCTTGTATGTAACTCGCTCTTTCGGCTTGTACGCTTCGGCTCTCTTGGCAATATTATCAAGCGGCACTTTACCCTCGCCCTCGCCAAACTCCACTTTTACGTTGATTACGCTGTCGGTTTTTTTGTGGGAAAGCATTACAACCGTCTCCACATGAATACCAAATTAGAACATATCCCCACAAAACCACGGAAATTGGAGCAATATTTTTACAGTATGAATACCGTTCGTGTAACCCCTTTTCCCACAAATTTCCGTAATGCCCAATCCATAATATTAACTATTTTGTTGTTCTTTTTTTATAAGATTCTGTCAAACTGGTTATTTGATTATTGCAATCGTATTTAAAAATAATTTGCCCATTTACCTTTGTGTACATTTTGCTTTCTATATCCCAAAAATAAGCACCAAATTCCACAACTTCGCATCGAAAACTAGAATTAAGTATTTTCCAATGTAATTGAATATTTTTTTGGCGTTCCTTATTTTTCTTCCAATACTTTACAATTTCTTCGATTCCATTATATACTTTTTTTCTTCTAATAATATATTTAGCCGATTGAGAAAAAATAGACTTGAGCAATTCGATATCATAATTTTTCCAAGCAATAAAATAATTTTCTACCCTTTGCTTATGGTCTATAGAGACAACCATATATATTTACCTCCGAATCATGAATAAGCTCTGATATTATTTTAGGAACTGAATAATTTAAAAAGACAGATTCTATTCCATTATCTCCATTCTCTCTAAAATATTTTTCGATTTTTACTATATTATCACGATAATCAATAAAAGCGAACCCACCAGAAAACTTTTTTCTGTTATTAAACAATATTTTTAAAAAATCCCTTCTCTGTTCACAAAAAAAATATGAAAAAATCACTAATTCACTATAATTCTCATATGGCATTTCAAAGAAATCTTCTGTATAAGATTTTACATTAATAGACATAATCTGTGTTATATCTTTTGCAATACGTAACTGATTTTTACTTTTATCTATTAAAGAAACAGATAGGTTTTCCTCTTTTCTTTTTTTCATCAGCTTAGTAATGGCAATACTTACCGGAGCTGCCCCACAACCGACATCTAAAATAGAATTACCAATCAAATCATAAAATTTATCAAAAAAAATCAAACTTTTCAATAAATTCTTCCAAAAATAAACCTTATTGAAAGATGAAGCAATAGGATTATAATCAAGCTTACTAGCTTTCGCATACTTTCCCCACATCTCATAAAATATTTTCAATAAATAATCATTAATTTTTATTTTCTCTTTAAAAATATAGTACTCCTCTAATTCATCCCTTATTTCATCAAATACACAACTAATATATCTATTAATATCCGCCATATGTCCTTCCTCTTATAAAATCATTTTACTAACTGCGAAATTACTTGGAGCAAATACTGACTTTCACTATTTTCACGCACACTTATGACATATATGTGTTTCTCTTCTTCTTGCCTATAAAGTAAGTATTTTGCATTGTTACGCTCAATATAAGAAAATCTCAAAGATATTTCTGATTTTTGAATACATTTTATCAAATTAGTGTCACAATCATTCTGTAAACGCGTCTTGACACTGTCTAAATCATCTCCCGTATATAGCTTGAGCTTATTCTTATTTGATAACTCTGTCAAAACTTCTCTAATTTCCGCGCTTTTTTTAAGCCATCCGAAAGAATGAGAATAAATAGCAACAAAGTTTGCCCCCTTGAAGAAATCACACATTATTTGCACATCATCTTTTCCTGTATTAAAAATTTCTTTCTTCCTAAAACATGACTTTCTTCTGAAACCAACATTTTTTCTAAAATAAGAGATAAAAGTAACTAAAGATAGCAATATTCCACTTAAAGCAATAGATATATTCATCAAAAATTCAATTCTCATTTTAACATCATCAAAATTAGAATATATCAATTCATTAGTTATTTCATTTGAAGGCAAAATACTCCATATATTTATATATTGAAAACATATCATACTTATATCTTTTTCTGATAAAAGTTGTAAATAAACAATACTAAAAGCTACAGCTTGGGAACAAATAATTAGCACTATAAATATTATTATGATATGTAAAAAAGCGGAAAAACGCTCTACCCATCTATTCACCGCTGAACACAGCCACCATATCTTTTTAATCAACTTATTCTTTTCCATATCCTCACCTCATTTTTTAACTTATCCTTATTTTTTAATAGATATTATAAACCATTCATTACATTTCTATATTTATTATTCACCTGCCTTAAATCCAATATATCTATATAATCTTAAAGTGTTTCAACGCCTCCTTTATCGCTTCCGCTTTCTCCGCCGTTGGATGTTTCCTCGGCTGTTTCAATTCTTCTACCGCATCAGGAGCATCATACATCGGCAATCCTAACTCCCTTTTTATCTCTGCGATATATGCGGTATGTACTTTGAAGCCGTACTTCGCTTCTATGTATTCCTTAATCATCTTATATGTAACTTGCTCTTTCGGCTTGTATGCTGCGGCTCTCTTGGCAATATTATCAAGCGGCACTTTGCCCTCACCCTCGCCAAACTCGACTTTTACATTGATTACGCTGTCAGGTTTTTTGTGGGAAAGCATTACAACCGTCTCAACATGTTCACCGTTGTCCAAACCTATACTTAAATCATTTTCAATAATCGGCAGCTTAAACCGAATTGATTTAAGCCACTGCCCCCCCCCCTCATGTCTGTTATCCTATTTGTGCAACGGTCGTTGCACTTTTGCTGTTAATTTTGTTATTATTCTAATTCTTTTTCTATTTCTTCAATAGAAGGCAAACTGCTCTGGAACTCCTCTGGCAAAGACTGTGTGAGCTGATTCTGCCAATCTGCAACACCAATCGGGTTCTGATAACCAGATAAAGAATATTCCACTACAGTTTTATTCTTACCCTTAACCAACAAAAGCCCGATTGTCGGTTTGTCATCAGGATGGCACAAAATATCATTTACTATATTCTGATACATATTTAACTGACTGATAAATCCCGGCTCAAAATCACAGGCTTTTAATTCTATCACAACATAGCAACGTAATTTCAAGTGATAAAACAAAAGATCTAAATAAAAATCCTGTCCTCCAACCTCTAAATGAACCTGCCGCCCAACAAATGCAAATCCCTGTCCTAATTCTAATAGAAAACTTTGAATATGTTCTGTTAGTTTCTGTTCTATTTCCACCTCACGTCTTGGCATATCGGTTCCCAAAAAGTCAAACAAATAAGGATCTTTAAATATTTGATTCGCCATATCAGAATCAAGCGATGGCAGTGCCACAGGGAAATTGTTGACTGTTTTTCCAGTACGTTCCATTAATTTACTTTGTATCTGTAACTCAAGTATCGTTTTACTCCAACCATTTTCTATCGTTTTACCAGCATACCATATGCGTTCTTCCTGTGTTTTTAATTTATCCATCAAAGTAATATTTGTCCGCCATGGTATTTGTGCAACGACCCGTTGCACAATTTCATAATCCCCCCAACACTGGGCAAATTTTCGCATATACTTAATATTACGTGGAGAAAAGCCGGACATTTCTGGAAAAGCAATTTTCAGATCCTTTGACATACGGTCAATAACCTTTGCACCCCATCCCTCTTCCTCTTGTTTTTTCAAAATAGCCCTGCCAATATTCCAGTAAAGGCAAATCATGCTTGTATTGGCGTTCATTACAACTGAAACTCTCTGCTTCTGAATTTCTTTCTTAATTTCTTCTATAAATTGCAAATAACTATCACCCATTTCAGAAAGATTCGGAGCAACCGGAAATATCACTCCCTCTTTATCCTTTCCCATCCGCTTGCGCTTATCCATAAAACACCTCCTATATTCCTATTTGCCAATTACCATATTTATCCTATTCTTACATCCACATTTGGCAAAGCATAAATTGTTTTAGGTGCATTTTTAGGCAAAGTCAGTATCGACTACTTCGATACATTACGATTTCTCCTTACATTCAAATTGTATTTCCCCGATAATCTTAAAAATACCTTAATATAGAAATCATTTTATCACCTGTCTTTGGTTAAATATAGACCACGTCCTTAATTCCCATGGAATATAATGCAATCATAATCACACCGTCACTTCATCACCTGCACAAAAACTTTTTATATCTACACACCACTTTTGAATGTTGGTTTCAATGTTTTGCTTTCCTTCCAAGTGTGCCAAAACATGCCTTTTATTTAATAAATAAACGAAACAAATAACTTCCTGTGCCGTTCTTCGTCGCTCTTCATCACTAAAAAAATTCAAATAATCCATGTCATCCAGACTATTTGTTCTCTCTAGCATATGACTATCGCCATTAAGCACAAGCCTATACATTAGATTCTTGAAATAATCAATGTAATCTTTGTCTCCAATCTGTTGCAAAATCGTATCATCACAGGAAATCTCTGCTATTCCCTTTTTATACACAAATGTTGAGAACGCCTCCATCACTCGTCGCATTAAATTCCCAACAATCAGAGTGTCATTCGCATTCTTACCACAAGCATAATCATATACAGCTTTCAAAATCTCAGAATATTCGTTTCGTTTTGTGTAACTGAATGGAATAATCTCTTTGTTTTTTAATTCACAACAAGCATATGTAACTTTCTTTTGCCCGTTGCTTTCTCGCTTATATTCGATGCAAACCTCTTCTTCAATTTTTTGAAGATCATATAAACACTGAATATCATGTGTCATCACTAGAATTCGGCTTTCTGGATTGGTTTTAATAATATCGGCTACCTTTGCTTTCAGCAGTGACATAATTCCCACTTTGTTTTCAAAATCAAAACTTGATATGGGATCATCAATAACAAGGATTAGTTTTTTGAATACCCGTCTTTCGCCTCCTGATTCATAATCAGTTCTGTAAAAAAATAGCATAAAGCAATAATATTTCTTTCACCAACAGACACATTGTTAGGCTTTACTACTTTTCCGTGGGCATACAATACATATTTATATCCATTCCTTTCGCTTCGCTCAGGCACAAAACGTAATGAAAATGGTTTCCCTGAGCCTATTTTTTCT